>JAOZRY010000682.1 GCA_029939965.1 Bacteroidales bacterium
GCAAGCTCTAAATATTTTATTGTTAATTTCCGGCTTTGCGGTTTCAACAATAAATCATAAATCATAAATCGTAAATCATTAATTAACAAAAACAAAGAGATATGAAAACAAAAGTTACGCATCTGCTGATGTTAATTTGTTGTGTATTAATAGTTTTTGCCCCTCAAAAAACAATAGGGCAGGAAAATGACACAACGCTTACAGGGCTTTACGATCTTGATCTTGAAGCATTAATGAATATTGATGTTTATTCGGTTTCCAAGAAATCGGAAAGCCTTTTTGATGCTTTATTGTCGGCATCGGTACTTACCCGCGAAGAAATTCAAAAATCGGGAGCTGTAACAATTCCTGAAGTTTTACGACTTGTGCCCGGATTAATCGTAAGGGAGATAACCACAGGTAATTACGATGTTCATATCCGTGGGAATGACGACATACAGGGAACAAAATTAAACTATGCCCAAAATACAATTTCGCTTGTAATGATAGATGATCGTATTGTTTATAGTTATTTTCAGGGAGGCACATTTTGGGAAACACTGCCGGTAAGTATTTACGACATAGAAAGGATAGAGGTTGTTCGCGGGCCATCTTCTGCCTTGTACGGGCCAAATGCCGTTTCGGGGGTAATACATATTATCACAATTAAAAAAGATAAAAATGATGAAGATTTACACGCAAGCGCAAATCTTCAGGCCGGAACTTTAAATGCTAAAATAGCACATGCAGCAGTGAGCTACGGCGGGGTTAAAAATCTTGATGTCAGGGTATCCGGTAATTATACTTTTTTGGATCGATCACAGGATGATTATTATTCGTATTATCTCGGAAGATATACTACAAGAGATTCGCTTGCCATTATAACCAAGCCCGGGCCATTTCCGGGAGCACCTGGAAATACTCTTCTTCCGGGCGCAAATAATTTTTATCCCAACCCGGCCAATGCAATGGATAAATATGGTGCTAATCTTTTTGCAAATTATAAAGTAAATGATGATGTCGATTTTGATGTTTCGCTTGGTTTGCAAGGCTCACAGGTTCAAACAATTTATATCGACAATGCTATTGTTCCCATGAATACCCGGGAATCGAATTCAGCTTATGTCAATTTTCAGACTAATGCTTATGGTTTTCTTGCCAGGGTTTCATATTTTGATGGAGAGCAAAATCTGAGTCTGGCGCAGGAAAATCCAAACTTCCAATATGATATGAACCATTTGGATGCCATTCTGGAATATGATTATTCGTACAAGAATTTAACAATCAGGCCGGGAATCAGCTATCAAAATTGTTCTTATGATGCAAGCTCATATTCCGATGCAACCAACAAGTCGTTTTTTGAAGGTAAGCAGGAACTGTCAACATTTGCAGCACACATCAGAGCCGAATACCTGCTGTTGGAAAAATGGAAACTGATGGCGGCTCTGCGTTACGATGATTATCAAAAACCTGATGATTCGTATTTTTCGTACCAATTTGCCACCAGCTATAAAGTAAGCGAAAAATCTATGCTGAGGGCAGTAATTTCGAGAGCTAATCAGGGGCCTTTTATGCTCGATATTTATTCCGATCTCGACATTCTTATAAATCCAACGTACAATTTGCATCTTACAATAAAAGGAAATGAGAATATTAAATTACCCGTTATGGATATGTTTGAAGTTGGTTTTAGAAACAAGCTGACATCAAAAATTCAAACCGACTTTGAATTCTTCTATTCAAAAATGAAAGATTTTACTTATCCGGTTGCTAATCCTCAAAACCCTTTGGAATTTGAATATCAAAACCTGCCTGTGGTGTCAACTCAGATGGGAATGACCGGTAGTATCGATTTTATACTTAGCAATAAATTCCGTATAAAAGCGTGGGGAACTTTGCAAAACACAATACTTACCAATGTTGAAAAAGAAATAAATGATTCGACAACAATGATGGTTGATGAAAAACACCTCTGGACACCTACTTTCTTTGGCGGAGCATTATTGGATTATTCACCAATAAATAAGTTGAATTTCTTTACAAGCATATATTTTTATTCGGAAGAGAGCTTTGATAATTACGAACCCGGTCATAAATTAGTTAAAATCGACTTTGAAGAAAAAGTTATGATTAATCTGAAAATGTCATATAAATTCTGGAAAAATAATTCGGTTTTCTTCAATGCAAGAAATCTTTTGTTTGATGATAAACCAGAATTTGCTTACGGCGACAAAACGTATGGTATGTATTTATTTGGGTTAAACTTATCCTTTTAAATAATTAGTGTGCGCCAGAAAACGCCGATATCATCGTTGGACTTGTGTTGAAAACAGTTATTTACAAAAGTAAACTCCTTGATTTTCA
>JAOZRY010000683.1 GCA_029939965.1 Bacteroidales bacterium
AGGCAAGCCACGACTTTTCACATCCCTCTATTTTTCAAATATGTTCAATAATTTTAATGTTAAAAATTTGTCAAATCGTTTTTTTTTATTTTTCATTTGCAGAACTTTTTTTTAAAACAAATTTATTCACTTAAAAAAACAACAATGAGAAAAGTATTTTTAATTTTTATTATGAAACATGTACTTGTAACATTATTTATATCTATACTATTTTTTGTTGCTTCGAGTTTGATGTCTCAAACCTTCGAATTGGAAATTAGTAGTTTAGATATGGATGAAGTAGCATACGATGCACTGCAGCTTGAAGACCAATCATATGTAATTTTGGGTCAGCAAGGGGTAGATTACGATAGTGCTCATCCTTATATTTTACTTTATCATTTAAATTATACCGGACAGGTAATCCAATCAAAGAGGTTTGAGGTAGATAGTAGTTATTTGTTGCGTACTGTCCAAAATATATTTGCTGTTTCTCAAGGAAATTATTTAATTCTTGGAAATGTATTCGAACAAAGTTCAGGAGAAGTAACACAATACCTTTGTAATGTGAATAGTGATTTCGATATTCTTTCCGAAAACATAGCAATGACGATTCCATCTGTTAGCGATGTTGCATCAGACTATATTATTAACACTGAAGGTAATGTGGTTGCAGTTGGAATGATAAATGATTTTTTTTATGATTATGTTTTTGTGAAGGAATTTTCATTTACGGGTGAAGTTTTAAAAAAAAAGGAGTACGAATGGAATACCTTCTACATGTCATCGCTTGTGGAGTACCCGGCAAGAAATTCTTATTATGTAACAACACTAATCCCCAATGCTGCTGTAATCGAAATCGATAAATCTGATTTGGAGATTCTTGAAAGCACAAGCCTTCCTTTGAAGTTTACAGCCATCAAGGCAAAAAAACATTTTGCTGGTGATGAATTCCTGATCGTTGGTAAAAAACAAATATTGCCAACTCAGAATACAAAACTCTCTTTTTTGACATGTAATGAAAGTCTACAACTATCCGATAATTATAATTATGGACAGCCCGACACGAATTGTTTGTACCAAAGGGAGTGTGTTGATTTTATTAATGATTCAGTTATATACCTTGCTGGTACTCATAATTTCGCACCATCGCCACCGTTCCTTTTCCCAGAGCCGCGTTGGATATTTATGAATAAACTCAAAACCGATGGAACCATAATCTGGCAACGCTTTTATAAGGGGGAACTAAACTATATGCCTTACAAGGTGCTTGCAACCTCCGATGGAGGAGCACTTATCCTTTCGCATAAATATGATTGGAATAAACCGGACAATAAGCGTGATATCCACATCCTAAAAATCGACAGTACCGGATGGTACGAAGGCTTGCCGCCGGTGGGTACTGGCGAGTTTGAACAACAAAAACAAATTCTGGCTTATCCCAATCCCACCCGCGATTGGGTGCATTTTGAGCCGGGTTTGTACAACGATTTGCAACTCACACTCTACGATCAAAATGGCCGGGAGCTTTTGTCTCGCCCCATATCCTCAGGTACCAGCATAAATTTATCAGAGTTTCCGGCAGGAGTTTATATTTATGTAATCCAAAACCAAAAAGGCTTCCTCGAAAAAGGAAAAGTGGTGAAGGAATGATTGGAAGTTGAATGATTGAATGGATGAGTCTTTAATTCTTCGATAAATAAAATTCAATAATTCAAGAATTAACACAATCCTTGGATTCTTGAATCCTTGAATGGTTGAAGGAAGGGTTGGTTCCTGAAACTGTGAACTTTCCGATTCCTGGTGTGATTAAAAACAGTATTAAATTAAAATCTGTTTTTTCATGTACTATCCCTCTCGAACGCATATACTTCCCTAACATTGGGGCGGGTACTCCATGTACATTATATTCGTTTGTTTCGGTATTAATACCCGGAGTTAAAAGCATTAGTTTTGATGGGTCTATCATTGCAAAATCATCTTTAACCGATTTATAGCCATGCCATTTTGCTCCTTCGCGCATCAACCAGGCCTGCTGTTCCATTACAAGCACATCGGTAGCTACGTCTTCCCAGGGCACATCAACCAGGTCTTTGGTATATTCCGAATCTTTAATGGTAACCACATCAGGTACAAAAGGATTATAGAACCATCTTTTTTCAGGGTCTTCTTGTTTGGCATATTCTTTATCATTTGATGAGTTTTTCGTTTTTACGCTTCTAATATACATAACACCCTTATATTAAATTATTTAAACAATTTCCACAAGACTTATATGCCTGTCATTCAAGTCGTTGAAAAATAGGGATAAATTTCTGATAAAACCAAGCCAATATGAAAGATTAGGGCACTACAAAAAAAA
>JAOZRY010000101.1 GCA_029939965.1 Bacteroidales bacterium
TAAACTGAATCATAATTTCCCAAAATCAAAAGTCCGTTCCGATAGAAAAGTCCTTAACATTGATGAAATTGAAAAAATCAAAACAATATGCAAGGATATGGCAGCAAAATTTGGATATGATATTTAGGATGGCTCTTGTTACAACATCTACAAAAAATCTAATAAATAGTGTTTGTCAATAATGTCCGATTTCTTCGTTACGCTTGTCTTTAAATCCAGTCATTTACAAAAGTAAACTCCTGGTTTTAAAGACTTCGCAAGCCTCGAACTCGAACATTCTGAACCAAACACCGACTTTATGGACGGACACTAAATACCACCCTCCTACCCTATTCAAATAAAGAATTGAGATTTAAATCCCCATTATTCTTTTTGTTTTGATTCCTCACAACGACAATAATAATAAACTGGTAAAAAACTACCTTCGCAGATAAATTATCAATTACAGATGAAAGCATTATTTATTTTATTTTTATTAATAACTGCACCTGGATATTCTGATTACACAAAGGCCAACAACATTGATAGCCTCAAGAGTGAGCTTAATTCATCAACTCTCCCCAAAGATTCTCTTGCAATTATAAAAGCACTTATCAAATCCTACCAATCCATATCCATAGATTCTACTTTTTACTATGGGCAAATAGCTATCGAACAAGCCGGCAAATTACATGATACAACTGCTCTGGCTGATATTTATAATTTTCTTGGTATCGCATGTATTAATACTGCCCTTTATGAAAAAGCACTAACCTACCAGCAAAAATCGATGGAGTTTTTCCGGGCATTGAACAACGAAACAGGGCTGGCAAAAACCTATAACAACATTGGGATTATTTACGAAGTCTCAGGGAAAAATGATATTGCCCTGGAGCATTATTATAAATCGTTGGATATTTGGCAGCGAATAAAAAAACGTGCACCTGATGACCCGGAAACTAAAAGAATTATCGCTGTCCTTTACAATAATCTGGGAATTGTAAACTATAATCTTAACAAAAACGAAAAAGCACTTGAGTATCATAACAAGTCATTAAAAATTAGTAGCGAGGCCAATGATAAAGAAAGCATGTCGCTTTCGTTGCATAATATCGGTATGGTACACATCAGGTTCGGAAATTACGATATGGCATTGGAGTTTCTATTTCAATCTCTTGGGTTGTGCAGCGAAACAAATGATAAACACGGAATTGCAAGTACGTTAAATATGATTGCCAATGTTTATTCGAAAAAGGAGGACTACAAAAAGGCCTTGAAATATTTTAATGAAGGGTTGCAAATAGCCGAAAATATACAGGCCAACGAATTAATTAAATACGCCTATCGTGGTTTATATTTAATAAATAAAGAGACGGGTAAATGCGACACTGCCCTGCGTTACCTAACACTCTACCATGAGTTAAACGACAGCATTTACAGCCAGCAAAGCAAAAACAAAATAGCCGAGCTGCAAAACAAATACATGTTTGAGAAAAAAGAACAAGCAATTAAACTATTAGAAGCCGAACAGGAACTTAATATTATTCGACTAAGAAATAGCAGGACATGGTTATATATATTGGTGGCAGGCATTTCCATATTATTTTTCCTGCTTGGGCTTATCTATTTTCAAATGAATCGAAAGAAACAAGCCATTAAAGAGCTGGTAAAAAGAAACAAGGAAATAGTGAAATCGGAAGAATTCATCAGGGAACGCTTAAAATCGGAACAGCAAAAAACACAAATCCACCAAAAGAAAAGCATGGAAAGCAAATATGCTTCATCAACATTAACCGAAGAACATAAAGAGGAGCTGAAGTTGCTTATTAGTCAAACAATAAATAATAAGAAACTTTACCTAAAAAGCGATCTGACCATAGAAATGTTTTCAAAACACCTTAAAGTAAGCCGCACATATATTTCGCAGGTGATAAACGAAAAATTCAACATGAACTTTAATGCCTTTGTTAACGAGCTCAGGATAAAAGAAGCCCGCCGTATGCTCCTCAACGAATCGAGTAAAAACCTAACAATTGAAGCCATAGGCCTTAAATTGGGTTTTAGGTCTAAAGCCTCATTTTATACAGCATTTAAAAAACATACCGGTGTAACCCCTACCATTTTTATGAAGTATTTAGGTTCTTAAAAAGCTACTAATGCTAACATGTTAACGATGTTTTGTTGACAAAGGGATAAATTGCTTGTGCAATTTGGCATCCTGATAATCCTAAAATCCTGTCTAAACTTATCTGAATTGTCCAAGTTTGGCTAATAGATAAAACATTCAGTTTTATCATACAAAGCCTTCAATTCAGGGATATTCTAACAGTTTAAAATCGTACATCTAAACAAGTTTCGTTTTTCCACAGGAGTTATATACTTTACATTTGCGCCCCCTACAACAATGACAAGCGTAAACATCTAAAAACCAATTATCACAATTCGTTAAAACTTGATCAAAACTAATAACTATGAAAAAATTTATTCAAACACTAACGCTTATATTTTTGGTTTCAAGCCTGGCATTTTCACAAGCAAATTACCAATCCTGGAGCTGGGCAAACGAATATGGTGTACCTAATGATTGGAGCGGGTACGAAATTGCAAAAGATGTAGTAACCGACAATGAAGGGAATATTTATGTAACCGGAATCCACCACAACACCTTCGATATTGGAACAATAACACTTACAAATACTTCGGGCTATTATGCAATATTTATTGCAAAATATTCAGCAGTTGGAGATGTTATTTGGGCAAACACCTATGGCAACACCACCGAATACAGCGATGAAAGCAAGCGCATGGCAATAGATGAAAACAACAATATCTATATCGCCGGGGGTTTTGGTAGCGAAACACTTGATTTTGGAAACGGTGTAGTTATAACTCACACAGGCGATGCATATATAGCAAAATTCAACAGCAACGGAGAGGCACAATGGGCCATTAATGTTGAGACGGAAAATAACCTGGATTACTCCTATTCAAAAGCTATAGCTGTTGATGAAACCGGCGTTTATTTTACCGGCGATTTTGGTGGTAATTATATCACTATTGGAGACTCAACGTTTCAAAATCAATCTGCCAATGATTTGGACGGGTTTTTCGCGAAATATGATTTTGACGGAAATTTTCAATGGGCACAACATTTTTATGGCGAAGGGGATGAGTGGGTTTTTGGTATCGCTGCCGGCAATGGTGGAGAAACTGCAATTGTGGGGAAATTTAACGGGCCTGGTGCGGAATTAGAATTTGGCAACGGGGTTGTGTTGACCCATGCACCCGATAATTTACAAGAACTTTTTATAGTAAAATATGGTTCAGACGGAAATGCACTGTGGGCAAAATCGGCAAACCCTGATAATAATGAAGATGGTGAATCAGCCGAAAGTGTTGCTATCGACAACTGTGGCAATGTGTATGTAACCGGCGATTATTCTGCCCAAACTATTAGTTTTGATGGTTTTACTGTTACAAATACTGCCTTTGGCCAGTTTACAGATAAAGACCTTTATTGGGTTAAATTAAATAAAGATGGCGAAACCCAATGGCTTGGCGCACAAGGAAACGGAAAGGATATACATGTTGGTGGCATTACTCTCGACAATACTCAGTCGCCAATTGTTTACGGTGGTGTTCATTCTAATGGCTCAATACAATTGGGCGATAGCACCTACAACAATTTGTCAGGTGTGTTCTTTTTGGCTTACACGGCACGTTTAAATAAAGAGACGGGTGAAATGGGCTGGAACGAAATTGCCCGGAATTTTGAAGGTGCAAGCGATTTTTGGTATTCATTTATTCCGGGAGTTCATGTGGACAATGCCGGAAATCTTGCTGCTATTTGTAACTATTTTACATATATCTCAGGGTATGGGGCAACTTTTAATCTGGGCGGAAATGAAATTACAGGATTTGGTAGCGATGATTTTGCAGTTGGCGTTATTCCCCTAAATGGAATTTATAGCACTGAAAACGATATTTTAACCTTTGTGCTTGCCGAACAAACCGATGATGCAGTTATTGATGCCACTAACCACTCGGTGGATATTGAAGTGATAGCCGGAACAAGTATTAGTAATCTAACCCCAACAATTACAATTTCCGACTTTGCAACAATTTCGCCCGAAAGCGGAACACCGCAAGATTTTACAAACCCTTTTGAATATACGGTAACAGCCGAAAATGGCGACCAACAACCCTGGACTGTAACTGTTTTAATCGCCACAGGGATAAATGAAATTAATAATCAAATCTCAATTTATCCAAACCCCTCAACCGGCATTTTTACTCTCGAAAACCTAACAGGTTTTCAAAACCTGTTGAGTTTAGAAATAACCAATATAACCGGCAAAACAAGGGGGCATGTCCCCTTGTTTAATGCCCACAATGGCAGGCAAGGAGACATGTCCCCTTGCCTGCATATTGATATATCTAATCAACCAAAAGGAATTTATATATTAAAAATGCAAACATCTCATAGCACTCAAACAATCAAACTAATTAAAAAATAGACTAACTGGGATTTACTTATATTAATTATTTTAAATTTTCACATAAAGCTAATTTACTTATGAAACCACTTGTTTTACTTCTTTCAATCTTATTGATTAACATGGTATCAATATTTGCACAAACAACTCCTGTAAATAATTATACAATATCACAGCACGATGGAACATATTCCGAAATTTCGGGCGGCCTCGTGCACGGCACTGAAACTAATGATGACGAAAGTTTCAATGCCATAAGCCTTGGCTT
The DNA here is from genome assembly GCA_029939965.1 of Bacteroidales bacterium. Taxonomy (GTDB): domain Bacteria; phylum Bacteroidota; class Bacteroidia; order Bacteroidales; family 4484-276; genus SABY01. Next base: position 4,744 of record JAOZRY010000101.1, read on the forward strand.
TGTTTTCAACTTTAACGGAACAGATTATACCGAGGCAAGTATCCAGTCGAACGGCTATATTGCCATGGGTACATTCGTATCCCAGGTAACAAACCCAATCAGCAATACAAACGGCACAAGCAATGTCATCAGCCCTTTAGGGACAAGTCTCCAGGCACAGCCCGGGGCAACCCTAATGAGCAAAACCGAAGGGGAATCGCCAAACAGGGTGTTTATAGTACAGTGGAAAAACTATAAATTTAAAAATGCGCAATACCCATTCGACCATGCCATAAACTTCCAACTGAGGTTATACGAAACTTCCAATAAAATTGAATTTGTTTACGGTGCGTTTTCATTTTACGAAAACGATGACTTTAGTTGTCAGGTAGGTTTGCGCGGCAATAACATCGACGATTACAACAACCGCGACAATGCCTATATTTATTATCAGGGAAATGGCCTGTATTACGATTGGGACATCACCAAAAAAGGGGTAAGCCAATACATATATTTAAAAATTACGCCAGGCAAAAAACCTTACAGCGGGCTAACCTTTGTTTATGAAGAACCCTATTCGCTGGATGTTGGCATTGCTAACCTGACAAGCCCCAACAGGATTTTTAATACCGAAGGGGAGCAGGATATAAAAGTAAACCTGTATAACTACGGGACAAATACTATAACATCTGCCACAATAAAATGGAAAGTTAATGACGGGGCTGTAAACTCTTTTTCATGGTCAGGTTCGCTTGCACAGGCAAATACAGCCGAAGACATAAATATTGGTACCTATGATTTTTCGGGTGAAGATTATTTTACAATTGAAGTTTGGACAGAAAACCCAAACGGCTCTGCTGACGAAAACCCGGACAATAACCTTTTTAAATCATATCATGCCATAAACCAGTATTGTACTTCCGGCGTTGTTTACGACGAATGGTACTATTTTCGCGAAGTTATTATTGGGAATATTTATCATTATATGGCTGGTACTTACGAAAATTATACAGTTAACGATTACTCCCCTCACTTTAATGCAAATTATGCACCTGGCTCAAATCTCGATTATTCCATTTTTGTTGGTTCAAATGGTTATGTTGCATTTTGGATAGATTATAACGATGACAATGATTTTGATGATGCTGACGAATACCTTGGCACTTCCGGGCATTTTGAATTTAATGAACACCTCACAGGGTCAATTACATTTTCGCAGGATGCCCCTGAAGGTATGCACAAATTGCGGGTAAGGTATATCCGTGGGGATACTGCACCGGGGGCAGGTGATGCCTGCACTCCACTTTCCCAGTTCGACTTAGAAGGCGATGCCCACGATTATGCAATAAATATTTATAACCCAACAGAGCCACCTCCATGTGTTTGGAATCCTATACCGGGCAATAGTTCGGTTGACGTTGTTTTGAACAAAACCCTGGAATGGGCCAGCGAATCTGCTACTGATTTCGATGTTTATTTTGGTACAGAAACAACCCCTCCATTTATTCAAAACCAAACCGAAAATTTATACAGCCCCGGATTGTTAAATGAATTTACAACCTACCATTGGAAAATTATTGCCAAAAATGAATTTGGGGCTTCCCAGGATTGCGAAACCTGGTCGTTTACCACAGGTGATGAATTGGAGTATTGTATTCCGGGATATAGCGAGTGTTGGGAATGGAATGACATGATAGATGATTTTTATATGGAAAGCCTTATACACGAAAATTCAGAATGTAGCAGTGCAGGATATGGCGATTTTACCGAAACCGCATATACCACAAATTTGGTACCTGGCGCCAATGTTACCTGGGCTGCAAATTACGGCACTCAAGATGCGCTTGCCATTTGGATTGATTATAACGATGATGGAGTATTTAACGAAACCGATGAATTTGTTTATCGTACCGAACCGGTTGGCGGGGTACATGTATATATAAATACCGGCCAGTTTAATATACCGGCAAACGTTCAGCTGGGAACTCACAGGATGAGGGTGAGGTGTGCATTTACTCCTGAAGTAAATAATCAATTTGAAGGAAACCAGGCCTGTACCGGAATTGCCTACGGCGAAACCCACGATTACAATATTACAATTACAGAACCCACCAACCCGCCCGAATGTGCAAGTGCCCCATTTCCCGAAAATGAAAGTGCCGGGCAATATCTAAATTCTGATCTGTCATGGACGGCAAACCAGGCAACAAGCTACGATGTATTTTTTGGGACAACAACACTTGAATATATGGGAGTGGTATCTGAAGCTGTTTTTGATGCAGGGGTTTTAGAACCAAATACAGAATATCAATGGCAAATATTTCCAAAAAATGGAGCAGGTCAGGCAAGTGGCTGCGATGTTTGGGTTTTTACAACCGGTGAAGAACTGGAATATTGCATGCAAGATTTGTACTACGGCGACGCATACAGCGACCCTTGCGATTGGGGCGAATATATTGATGATTTCTCTATCGGGGATTTAATTCATACCGAAACCGGCTGCGATGGTGGTTTTAATGTTGCCGATTTTACTTTTATGTCGGTCGATTTGGCGCAAGGTTCTAACTATACCTGGACTGCCAATATTCATACAACTGCTTATCTTGCTATCTGGTTCGATACAAATAACGATGGGGCTTTTGATGAAACCGAATGTATGTACTCATCGCCCGAACAATTAATGCCCGATTGCTCAGGTACTATTACAATACCTGCTGTGGCAGCCCTGGGCGAACATAGGTTTAGGATTAGGCTAAAAGGTTCGGGTGTTGATCCAATTGGATTCGAACAGGCTTGTTTCCCTTTTGCTTACGGCGAAGCTCACGATTATACAGTTAATGTTACAGAGGCAACACAACCACCAGAGTGTGCAATAAACCCCGAACCTGCTGATGGCACAACAGAAATAATCCTGAATTATGGCGATGTCTCATGGCAGGCTGATTATGCTTCTGAATTTGATGTGTATTTTGGTACGGATGAGAACCCTCCTTTGGTAAGTGAAAATCAAAATTACGCAAATTTTAACCCCGGCATTTTACAGGCCAATACAACATATTACTGGAAAATCATCCCTTCAAATTCACTTGGCGGGCCGTCCGATTGCGATGTATGGACATTTACTACTGCCGGCGAACTGGAATATTGCACAAACCTATATACTGAAGGTTTAGATTACAATTGCCAGTGGGGCGATGATATTGATGATTTTTTAATTGCTGATTTTGAACATATTGGAACCGGTTGTTATAGTAATGATGGCCAGGCCGTTGATTACACCAATTTGTCTTTCAACCTTGAAAATGGCGATACTTATACATTTACTGTAACAAACAACAATGCCGGCTGGAATCATTTTGCAATATGGATTGATTATAACAATGACGGGGAATTCAACAACTCCAATGAATTTATCTTTACAACTGATGAACTGATCCCGGCTTCATATTCAAACACCATTACAATTGCCGAAGATGCACCTATTGGGGAGCATAGGATTAGGTTAAGGCTAAAATCTTCTGAACCACCCATGACAGGGGATGATGCCTGTACTTATTACTATTTTGGCGAAACCCACGATTATACGGTAAATATCACCAATATAACAGGTATTGCAAATATTGATGTAACTGAACAAATAAGGATTTACCCAAACCCGGCAAATAGTTTTATCAAAATTGAGGCAAATAATCCAATAAAAAATATTTCCATTTATAATGGCATTGGGCATTTGGTATATAACAAGAACATCAACCACACCGAATGCAAATTAAATACAGCAGCGTTGATGGAAGGATTTTATATAATTAGGATAGAAACCGAAAAAGGCATTTACCATAGGAATATTATTATTTCTCACTAAAATATATAAATCGGATTAAATGGAATCAGGGTAAGCAAATACCCACGATTATAATCCTATTTTGGAAATTGCTATATAGATTACCATCGGTATTGTAGCCTGAATAATTCATAAGGGAGGTTCTATAAATGCGAATTTCTTCGTTGCTTCAAAGTTTTAAAATC
>JAOZRY010000684.1 GCA_029939965.1 Bacteroidales bacterium
TTTACCGATAATCTTACCTATTCTGCCGGAAGTCAATACACATCCATTATGGGTAAATCAACAATTATTGGCGGAATTGAAACTCGTGGAGATCGCCTCGAAGACTACAAATTGGGGTATCCTGATATGGATAATGCCGTTGTTGAAGATGGGAAAATTATTGAAGTACCTCATGTTGACGATGTAAAAATTACTGATCAAATTTCTGTTACAAATGGCATATATTTTCAATATGAATATAAACTGCTTAAATGGCAATTTTCGGGAGGAGCGCGGTTAGAAAATTATAACATTCAGGATAAGGAAGAAAACGGAGGGAATAAATCAGGCAATGTGCTAAGCCCTCGTGCAACAGTTAAATATGATGCTGCCAGGTCGCTGCAATTCCGTTTAAGTTATTCGCAGGGTTATCGCGCACCACAAGTTTTTGACGAAGACCTTCACATCGAAACATCAGGGTCGAGGCAGGTTATCCATCGCAACGATCCCAATCTGAAACAGGAAACCAGTCATAGTTTTATGGTTTCAGGGGATTATTCGGTCAATTTAGGATTCAAACAAGTAAGCATATTGGCCGAAGGATTTTATACCATTTTACAAAACCCATTTGTAAACCAATTTGGTGAGCCTGATGCAAATGGCCGAGTAATATATACACGCAAAAACTCCGGGAAAGGTGCAATAGTGCAAGGTATAAATTTTGAATTTAATTATGCCGCAGGAAAAAAACTAACAGCAGATGCCGGGTTTACCATACAACAAAGTAGATACGAAGAACCTCAGGAGTTTAATGAGAAATCATTTTTTAGAACCCCAAACTCTTATGGATACCTTACCATCGACTGGAAAACAACAAATAAATTTGGTGTTTCGGCAACCACCAATTATACAGGCAAAATGTTGGTTCCCTATTTTGGCAATCAAGCCGAAGATCCTTTAACCGGCGAGTTACGAACAAGCAAAAACTTTTGGGATGTAGGAGCTAAATTGAGATACACAATACGGCTAAATGGTGCAAAAATGGAAATGTTTGCCGGGGTAAAAAATATTTTTAATTCCTATCAGGACGATTTCGATTTTGGTGTCGATCGTGACCCTGGATATGTTTATGGCCCGCTCGAACCCAGAACAATTTATATAGGTTTAAAAATTGGTAACTTTTTATAGTCATCCAATTTACCTATCGAAACATCAACGATAGCGGAACAATCTTTTTGATTTAGGGCTGGAGTAAAAAACTGTTTTGATGCCAACTCATTTCCCCATCACTCATTTTTATACCTTTGCGCATCATTTTATATGCTCACTATGAATTATTCAAATAACGAAATCATCGACAATCTAAACACAAAATTTGAAGATGCCGATACTCTTCAGATTCTGGACTACTTTTTAAAAACCTACAATACTAAAATTGCTTTTGCTTCGAGCCTCGGTGCCGAAGATCAGGTGATAACAGAAATGATGGCCGGAATAAACCCGAATGCCCGGATTTTTACTCTCGACACCGGACGAACATTTCCTGAATCGTACGAGCTAATCGAGAAAACCAATGCAAGGTATAAAATCAACATCCAAATATTTTTCCCCGAAAGGGAGCAGGTTGAAAAAATGGTGAACAAAAATGGTGTAAACCTTTTCTACGAAAGTATCGAAAACCGCAAGCAATGTTGCCATATCCGAAAAATTGAACCTCTAAAGCGAGCCTTGCAAGGCCTTGATGTATGGATTAGTGGTTTGCGCAGGTCGCAGTCGGTAACACGTACCGATATAAAAATTGTAGAATGGGACCAAGGCAATGGACTAATTAAAATAAATCCGCTAATCAACTGGACTGAGAAGCAGGTTTGGGATTACATAAAAGAGAAGAACATACCCTACAACAAGCTACACGACAAAGGATTTCCGAGCATTGGATGCCAGCCATGCACACGAGCAATCGAACCCGGAGAGGATGTACGTGCCGGCCGGTGGTGGTGGGAACATCCCGACCTTAAGGAGTGTGGATTGCATGTGAAGAGCGTGTAAAAACTGATAAGGCGCGGTATTGGTTAATTCATGTTTATCAATAAAGTTTGTGTTTGAATTCGCGGCTTGCGAAGTCCTTAAACCCAGGAGTTTACTTTTGTAAATGCGATGCATTAAGTTTGCTGAAATGCGATGTACTGATCCCGCCGAAATAACTGGGATTAAAGCCGAGCATAACGAAGAAATCGGACATTATGGACAAACACCAAATAGGTTCTTAATTTAAAAAACTAACCACCATTTTGTTTAAATATTTTGTTGTCAGTTTCCCGCTTTGCGATTTCAATAATAAATAATAAATA
>JAOZRY010000685.1 GCA_029939965.1 Bacteroidales bacterium
TGGATGACGTTAGGTGTTGATTTGTAATGGGATGGATGGAGATTGCAGGGTTGATCTGTGTTTCAGGATTGTGTTCATTTAATAAATGTCGCGGAATTAGCCTGGATCCGAGGGAGAATGCCATAAGTAATTGATATATTGTATTATAGGATAACACGGTTCTAATATGGCGTATTTATCACTTCAAATCCTGATTCTAACTCGGGGGTAAAATCTCCTCAACCGTCTCAATTTTCACCGCGGGAATTCTAATTTTATCATAAGCAATAGCAAAACAATAAATAGTGTCTGACCGAAAAGCCAGAGAAATTCACTCATAGATCAGATTTTATGCCTCCATTTCCTGTTTTTAATCAAGATTTTAAAGATTTTTTATTGATCCTTTTGCGACACAGCGCAAAATATGATATTTTGCGCTAAAAATGAGGATTTTTGACAGAGTACTCCGAGCTGATGAGAATATCAGTTTAAAAAGTAGCTGTTAGAGTGGGGACTTGTCAGGCTGCGGAACGCTTTTCGCGTCTACGCTCCCGCTGCTGAATGATGTTGCCAAGGGTTTGCAGGTTTCGTGCCATAACAGCAAATGAAATATACCGCTCAAAACCTTCTATGCCGTGATCGGGACAACGATCCAGACTGTGATTGCCTAAAGCATTTATCGCTGATTCTACTGCAGAATGCTTCCGCCTGTGCTTTAGGAAGTTCTCCGAATGCTCACGCGCATGTTCTTCAGCATTGCACCTGCCTTTCTTCGGCAGAATAACATCATCAATAATCGTCCGTAATTCTGTCTGATTGCTCGGTGAATGGAAACCCTTGTCATAACTGCAACGATACAGATTGGGAAATTTATCTTTAGTGTCCCTTGTAAATGAAACTGCGATATCAACATCCTTTTCATGTTGCATTACGCGATGGTTCAGGATGAACCCATACTGATCTTCTATGATACAGACAGGTAGTCCAAGTTCTTGTGATATCCCAGCTTTGCCTTTACAAATCCATTCTGTGTGAGGCTCGAAAATGGAAAACACCTTTTCTGCATGCGGAATGGTCTCACCTAATATAATTCGACGCCGAATCTGGTCGATCTGACGTTCTGCATGGGTAATAAAATACTCTATGTTCTGGATTGCTTTGAGATCAACATCTTCTAATTCGCGCAGTTGCTTTAATGAATCTCTGGTTCGCAATAATAGTGATTCTGATTTTTTGAGGTATTTCCTGCAAGCCTTTTTGATCTTTTTAATCTGTTCTTCCTTTTTTCCCTTATCCTTGGAAGTCGAGTGTTTCAACTTGCTGATATTACGGTATAAACGTTTCACTTTTCTGATAAGTTGCCATTTCTGACGCCAGCCTGTCAGACCAGATTTAGAGCATAGGATTGCAATCAGGGTAATTATTTTTTTCATCGCATCAAATAGAAGGTTGGTATCAGTGGGGTAATGAACATTGGTCTTAACCACAAAGGAATCGCATCGTCCATTTAATACCAGGTCTTTTTTTCCCTTGACTAATTCGTGACCGGCTTCAACCACGATCTGGTTTATCCGGTTCAGTATGTCTGGCGTAAAAAGTGAGATGTTATCCTTCAATGTTTGAAGGGGATAAGTAATATTTTCATCATCGAAACCATGTCCCAGCATTTGCCTTAAGGTCTTATGATTGTCAGCGTTTTCCTTTAGCCTATCATAATCCCAGTTACAGTTCATTCGCAGAGAGCCGAGAACGAAAATTTTCCATAATTCCATGCCGGGACGACCATTGGAAATATCAGTACCGTTTGGAATCAAATCATTGAGTGTGCTGAACACTTTCTGATTTAACTCAGGTGTGCAATAGATGTGTTGCAATCCCAAAAGCACTTTTGGAATTTCATCACGGGATCGAGTATCTATTTTGATTGATCCGATGTCGGTTTCACCTATTTTCAGCTGTTCATGTATAGGGATTCTCATGTTTTATTGGTCTCCTGAATTGTTGAAGATTGACTGTAAATTACACTACAATATAGTCATATATAATTATAATTGCAAGACTTAAGTGCTTTCTTTTGCTTTTTTTGAAAAATATTTGCAATGTTTTCAAAAGGCGAGAAAAGATGCTATGTATTTATTGTGAATTACTTAGAGCTTTTCGGTCAGACACTAATTAATTTGAGCTGATGCTTTGAAACCGTTCACATGTTTATTAATCATTTGATTTGGCATTCAAACATTTGGATCATTAGGCATGAACAACGAATTCACCACCCAATTCAGTGATCATATCAAAGGCATTTACAGCTGCTTTGACCGGGTCAT
>JAOZRY010000686.1 GCA_029939965.1 Bacteroidales bacterium
TTTCGATACCTTTGTAGGGTGCATTTTATTAAGCACCTAAAAATGGTGTTTTACGTAATTGCATGGTATAAAGTAAAACGAAAATTAGTGAAGTACAAAAATTATATTCTGTCCATTTTTAAAAAATTATGGACTGCGGTTACGGATCTGATTCCGATAATAGTGGTAGTTGTTTTTTTTCAAAGTGTTGTAATCAGGCAACCATTTCCCGAAATTGGAGAAGTCATATTCGGTATTTTGCTTGTAATATTGGGCTTAATGCTTTTTATAGAAGGCCTGGAGATTGGACTATTTCCTATTGGAGAAACAATGGCTTTCGCTTTGGCAAAAAAGGGAAGTCTTTTATGGTTAATGATTTTTGCCTTCGCACTTGGTTTTTCTACCACAATTGCCGAACCGGCCTTAATTGCTGTGGCAAAGGAAGCTTCGGTAATATCGTCGGGGGCGGGCTTAATTGAAAACAGCGAAAAAGCTATGAGCATATATGCTATGGGTTTACGGTTGACGGTAGCTTTTTCGGTGGGTCTGGCCATTGTTATTGGAGTGTTGCGAATTCTTAAGGGCTGGCCTCTGCATTATTTAATTATTGGTGGATATGTTTTGGTAATGTTGATGACCATGATAGCCCCCAAAGAGATTATTGGCCTGGCGTACGATGCCGGTGGAGTTACTACTTCTACCATTACTGTTCCGTTAGTTACAGCTCTCGGGGTGGGGCTTGCTACAGTAATAAAAGGAAGGAGTCCGTTGTTAGATGGTTTTGGCCTGATTGCCTTTGCTTCACTTTTGCCTATGATTTTTGTAATGGCTTACGGCCTGTTTTGGTTTTAATAAAACAGCATAAATTATGATTGATTATTTGATGGATTTTGCTTTGGTCTTGTTTTATACTCTAAGAGATGTATTGCCTATCATATTATTGATCGTATTTTTTCAGGTGGTAGTCCTCAAACAACCCATTCCGCATTTAAAGAAAATGATTCTTGGAGGTATTTACGTTGTGTTGGGGCTTGCACTATTTCTTATGGGATTAGAAAAAGCACTTTTCCCCGTAGGCAAAATAATGGCCACTCAATTATCCGATCCGGCTTTTATAGGTACTTCAGATAGTGAAGTGATAAACTGGTGGTCGTATTATTGGATATACATTTTTGCTGCATTAATCGGGTTTTCTACTACCATAGCCGAGCCTTCACTTATTGCCGTTGCGCTAAAAGCGGGTGAAGTATCGGCGGGTACTATAAAACCATGGGGACTTCGCATTACTGTAGCAATTGGAGTAGCATTGGCTTTAGCCTTGGGTACATTTCGGATTGTAACCGGAACACCACTATTTATATACATAATGGTTGGTTATATAATTGTAATAATCCAAACCTTTTTTGCGCCGAAAAAACTTATTGCCCTGGCTTATGATTCAGGAGGTGTTACCACTTCTACAGTTACAGTTCCTCTCGTAGCCGCACTTGGTTTAGGATTATCGAGCGCAGTTCCGGGTCGAAGCCCGGCTATTGATGGATTTGGACTTATTGCTTTTGCCAGCTTATTCCCAATTATCACCGTGCTGGGATATGCTCAATATGTAGAATTAAAAACCCGATTGTTTAAAACTAAAACAAAGAAAAATGCAGTTTAAATTAATTATGGCTTTTGTTAAACCTGTCATCACCGATGATGTAGTTGACGCTATGAAAGAAGCGGGAGCCACAGGAGCTACCATTATTCCTGCCAGAGGTACAGGAATACATGAAGCAAAATCGTTTTTTGGTCTTAGCATCGAAAACCAAACTGATATTATTGTGTTTCTTGTGGAAGAACATGTAGTAGAAAACCTTATGGCTGTTATACGATTGGCAGGTAAATTTGATAAACCGGGTACAGGCATCGCTTTTGTTTTGCCCATCGAACATATTGCCGGCCTCGAAAGTCAAATGAAAAAATTTAAAGACCAGGCTCGCGACCAGTATTTTTAATATAAATTTCAACAGGGTATCATAACTCTTGTAGAGTTTAAAAAAAAAGGATTCAGACTTCGTCAGTCTCTACTTACTCTACGTTGCAGTCAAATTTTTATTTCCTCATTTACAGAAAGTAAACTGTGGAATAAAAATCAGCCTGCGCCTTGATTAAGCGAAATTGACGAAGTCTGGGATTAGGTAATTATTTTTTTAAAGAAGTAAACATGAATACAAAAAGAAGTTATCAGAGTGCCAAAGATGTAATGACCAAAAAGGTAGTTGTAATTGATGGCATGGCTACAGCCAAAGAGGCGGTTGATATTATGCGTAAAGAAAAGGTAGATT
>JAOZRY010000687.1 GCA_029939965.1 Bacteroidales bacterium
GGCATTGGCATTTTTAAGATGTCGATAAAGAGTTGAGCGTGGAACCACAATTTTATACCTTTCTTGAAGAAAACGGTTAATAGTTCTATCGGAACGGTAAGGCTGATCTTTTTTTAATTTGATGGCAGCATCTATAACTTCTTGCGGTATTTTACGCGTTTTTCCCATGTCGTTTCTGGGTTTTCGGAAAAGACCGCTGAATCCTCCATCATTAAAAGAATTGAGTTTTCGGCGAAGCGTTGAAACACTGGCGTTACCTGTTTCTCCATCCGGGAACACAATTTTTTTTTCGGCGATTTTTTTGAGGTATTGATTGATTCCCTCAGGCTCGATTTCCTCCAAAATGATAGGACGTAGGAGATCACACCAAAATAAGGCCCATTTTTCATCTTCATTTTTCATAGAAACACCTCTCCCAGCTAATTTGTTGACCATTGCAACACCTCCGTGCTGACGTTGGAAATGACCATACATCATGATCAGGATCTCGGTATCGCCAAGTCGGGGAAAAATAAAAAAAAATGTGATTTTAACGAATTTGGGGATCAAAAGTATCATTCGATGCAAAAAATGATTGTTTTTTCATGAACACCCAGAGTGATCGTGAGAATGTAGCCGGGCTTTTTTTACCCTTGGCTGTTGAATTATAAAATATGAACCCTGAAGAAGCGTTATATGCAGTTTTTATTTAACTTTTATACCCTGAGATTTGTAATAAACAGCTATTTATTTCCCAACAAATGGGCATTTGGTTTCCTTTTTGTGCGGAGATGTTAAGCCGATTTTAATGTTCATTGTTTAATGGGCATCCTTCATTTTTGCCCAAAAGTAGTTGACACTTTTAAATGCAAAATTTGATTCTTGGCAATCTTACTGGCTTCCCGCCTTCGCGGGAATGACGGGATTTTAAGTCTGACCTCATTTCCGTGCAGGCGGGAATCCAGAGGCAAAAAGTGTAAAGCATAAAATGAAGGATGCCGTTTAATGATATAAATTCAGCATATTTTACCAATACCATCAAAAGAATATATGGAGTTTGATAAAGAGAAAAAATTATCTGGGATATCTACTTAACTCAACCGACCACTACATATTGTGATCAGGCGCCGAATGCATTTTCCTTTGAGCACCCTTTAGCTGATTGCAGCGTAGACCGTAGATGGGGACCGGGTCCGTCCGCCTCATTGAGCTATATACTCAAGGAAAGCATTATTTGTTGTAATACAATACTCAAATTTAACTATGGACAGTGAGTATTTTTTATCCATACAGAAATACCATATATTGTATCTGGTTGACTCAAGTAGATATCCCAGAAAAATTATTTGAAAAAACAAGCAGTTGCCAGTTGAGGGAAAATGGAAATAGAAAAGGTTTGAAGGTATATTTTTTCCAAATGTAGAAGCCGGCAGCAGGCGACAAGCAATTTTTTCCTCCTTTCGGATCTATATTTTTGATCTGAAACATTTAATTGTGCCAGATGTCTGGTGACACCAACGGATGGATTTTTTTTATGAATAAGTCCTTGGGCTTTCTGAATCAAACGGCTCATACCGCTCAGCGTTGTTATCCAGCGATGAATTGTGCTGGGCCATAAATGGCTTTCATCATTTTCATGCTGCTGATAACCTGCAGCCCAGACCCTGAGCAGTTGGGCATATGTCATTTCTTCGATTTCTATGTATCGTTCGGCGTATTCCATAATGCTTTGAAGGACATAACGTTTGTAAGGAAGAGCAAAATCCGGATATTGAGTGAAAGTTTTATTACAACCAGAACATTTCCATCGAATTAATATGCCCTTTACAATGTTGACGACTTCGTCAACTATTACATAAAATTGACGGTTTCGGAGTTCATGGCGTTTGAACAGATCTGGGGAAGTTGAGCATCGTGGGCATGATGGAAGGATGCAGAAAACTATGTTTTTGTGAATATCGTTGAAATATTTTTTGAGTCGTTCAATGATTTCTAATGGTTTGTTTTGAAAAAAATTGTTATTGGTACCTGATATATTGAAGTGTATGATCTTTCTCCTTTGGTCGACTGATAAAAATGTTATAAAATAAGCATAAGGCTTACTTGTCAAGCCCTGCATCTGCAATTCAAAATGAATTGTTTTAAAAATTCAAGGTGGGGCGGGGTATGCGGGGTATTGATCTTCGATCTTGCGCGGGGTAGCGGGGTATGCAGACTATTTTATTTGAGAATTATAGAATCAATTATTGTTTGACTTAGCAGCTACCACCACAAGGCGGGACACTTTGTAATATCAGTCAGTTAGATCGCATGCTTATTCGCC
>JAOZRY010000688.1 GCA_029939965.1 Bacteroidales bacterium
AGAAAAATAAAACCCGGATAAACAGGCTGGAAGAAAACAGGAGGTCGTTGATAATTAAATATTTTAAATCAAATTGATGAGGAAATAAATGGCACAAATAAAAAAGCTAAAAACAACAAAAGATAAAATAGAACACTACGCAAGGGTCTCAAACGGCAAGGATATTAAAATTCGTGAGAAAGTTTTTGCGAAACTTCAACGCCAATTATTAACTGGTAATTATGATAACGTGCAATTAAACAAAAGAGGCGATATCCTTGTCACGTCTGAAATTATTTGTTTGTATTCCAGGCCGGCAAAAAATTCAAATTAATGAGGGATTAAAATGCCAATTATTAACCAATATATAAAATCTAAAAGAGTCCAACGTAACGGACAGATAAAAATCCATGAAGTTTTTGTAGATTCCCTTGGAAAAGAGCATAGGCATTTTTATGTAGCTCCGCCTGGGATATCTGATATTGCTATAAAAAATAGACTTATGAACAGGGTAGCCCATAGGAATGACAGATTAAAAGAACAAGAACTTAGGCAATATCTAAAGCGAATTGAATATGGGAAAAATGTTATTGGCCTTGATTATGAAGAAACCACTCAGGCTGAAAGAGCAGTAGAGTTTTTAAACTGGGCAAAACAAAAAGCGATTGAACAGGATCACCAAGCTCTCCGATACGCCGTTGATTTAATTGATCAGTTTACTAAAACTCAAATTGATAAACTGCTTGGTGAGGGCAAGGGGGCAAAAGTTAAAGCCTGGGCTGAAAAGCTGCGAGAGATGAAAACAGCGATGGAAGATTCTGTCATATCAGCTGGGGAGGTGTAAATGGCAACTCGATATGTATCAGATGAAGGGTCAAATACTTCACCGTATGACACGATGGCAAAAGCTGCGACACTTATTACGGGAGCAGGACAAGTCGCTGGGGATACAGTGCTTGTTGAATCCGGTCATACCGAAGCCCAGGCAGCTAATATAACTATCCCTGGTGGGTCTCAAGGTAGTCCAATAATTTATATATCGGTCAATAAAAGTACTGAGGAAGAAGAATTAATGTCTGTTGGCGGAGGGTCAATTGGAGCTACCACTGGAGGATATGATACCTCTTTTGGGGCATGGATAATAACAAAAGGCCTTGATAATATTATTGCAAGTGATGAAATGAAGTTCATATCTGGAGACGTAACATGTATTAACTCAAAATTAACATACGACGACAATATATACACAGGAACGACAGATCATAAGCAAAAGACAACCTTAATAAACACTGATATCACGCAGATAACAACAGGACAGATCATTTTTGTTAGATCAAATTTTGAATGGCGGGGTGGTGTTTTTTTGAATAGCGGTAATGTTGCAACCTATTTATTCAGCGTTAGCGGGGCTGAAGGGCAGACAATAGTTGTTGAGGGTGTGGATTTTCAAAGATTAACCTCGGGCGATTATTTATTAAATGCTCCTATAGCAAGAAGTAACATTCATATTATAGGTTGTAAAGTTCCGTCTGGTTATGCAGGCCTGATAACAGGCACAATAAATGTCCATGGTGTTTATATTAAAGCTCATAATGTATCCAGTGAAGACACCCTAATTGCAATAGCGGAGTATTCCTATCAAGGTCTTTGTACAGACGAAGATTCAATTTATACAGGCGCATCAGAATTATCTATTGAAATGGCAGCAAATGCCAATGTTGAAGCAGGTTTAGATGGATTACAATTTGAGTTGTTCCATGGGTATTCAGCAGCAAATCCAACGTTCACGGTTGAGTTAAATGTAGATGAGGCTACTGCATTAGCAGACAACGATGTATGGCTTGATATCTTTGGCCCTAATGATACTATAGGAGCTTTATCTCTGCTTACGTCAACAAAAGCCAGTGATATTATGAACCCAACAACATTAACCAGTTCAAGCGAAACATGGACAGGAACAGGTGCGTTTTCAAATGAGCAAAAAAGAAAAATTACAAAAATACTGACTGGTTATCAAGCAGGTGTGTATAAGATTGTGGTCAATGTAGCAAAAAACATAACTGTATATGTTGATATTGATGTGGCGGTGAGCTAATGGCTGATCAAGTTTATCTCATACCTGGAATAGGGCTTTACAAAGACACTGAGCAAGGTAGTGTTAAATTAATTCCGGGCGGGGGTTTATATAAAGAGCAAACGGGAGACACACCAAGTGAAGATGTTTTTACCCCTTATTATTACAAAATGTTAATGCAAGGAGACTTATAATGCAAAAAAATGTAAATCTTCTGCCTCGGACAAAGGACATAACGGGTAA
>JAOZRY010000689.1 GCA_029939965.1 Bacteroidales bacterium
CGGAAATGGATGGATGGGCGACATGGCAATTGATGATGTTAGTTTGGGGTTTGGCGTACAGTGTTTACCTATTGAGTTAACTGCCACCCCCAACTGCCTCGATATTGATTTAGCATGGCAAATGCCAGCTGGATGCGATAATGCTGATAGCTGGAAAGTTTACAAGGATGGAGTTGAAATTGCTGAAGTTACCGAAATGACGTATATCGATCCTTTGCTCGTCCCCGGTGAAGTTTACACCTACCAAACAACAGCAATATACAATGGAGTTGAATCTGAATTGTCGGCTCCGATTGATGGAAGTGTTTCAATTCCCGATAACATCGAACCGCTAAACTTTTATGTAGAAGTTTTAAATTATACAGTAACCTCTTATTGGGATATTCCGGCAGGATGTGCCGTCCCCGATGGGTACAATGTTTTGAGAGATGATGTGGTAGTAAATACATCATTAATCACCGACCTCTACTATTTTGAAGCAGATGTTCCGCAAGGATATTTCGAATATAAAGCTGAGGCAGTTTATTATTTTGGCAATTCAGGATATTCAAATGCCGACTCTGCCGATGTTCCAAGCGTAGGTATCGGGGAATTGCATTTGGACGAAATGGTTGTGGTATATCCAAATCCAGCTTCCTTTATGATTAATATAAGCTCGGGTAATACAATTAAATCGATTGAGGTTTTCAATAATACCGGCCACATAGTACTTGCCGACAATGTTGGCAAAAAAGCATATCAGTTTAATGTTTCTACATTTGAAAATGGTATCTATTATATTTTAGTAAAAACTGAAAAGGGTAAAATGCCTGTAAAGAAGATTGTTGTTGATTAGCAGGCATAATTTATTTCTCGTTTTACCCTGTTAAATATACTTCTGATATGTTGTTTTAATTTAACAGGGTTTACCCAGTTAAATAGATTTGCATTTATTGCTTTTATTTAACAGGGTAAACAAATAATTTCGTTGCCCCGGCCTCTATGGCGGGGCAAAATTGCAAAGTACTTTTTGCCAATAATGAAAGATGCCTGGTTTATCACATCTTTTTCAAAATAATCATTGGGCTCTTATTTCCAATGTTCCCCGAAAGGGCAGGACAGGCTGTGTTATTTTTGGCAGGATATCACAATGCTCTAAAAAGATTTGGAATGATTGAAAACCAATCTCATTCAATCTATAATCAATTTTATTCAATCTCTTTTCTGGTTTGACCAGATTGAGAATTAGTATGATGTTAATAATGATTCTTGTTACCTTGCATATGGGAGTGACGGGGCGAAGCTATATAAAAAAAATACTCCATATTAACCAATTTTCTACCTGAACACTGTTTTATTCTTCTTATTCTGTTTTTAAGTATTTTTGTCATTTATCATATTTTAACAATATTATGTTAAATACAGAAGACTTGAATAAACAGAATGAAAGGCAATCCAAAAACATACTTGGTTCTTATCATTATTTTTCTATTGATGATAAACAATCATTTGCACTCACAAATTGATGACACAAGAGACATTACTGAAATTGGGGTTCCGATAATAAAAAGTTACACTCCGAATGAATATGGTGCCCACAGTCAGAATTGGGCGATTGTTCAGGATAAAAAAGGAATAATGTATTTTGGTAATACCGATGGTTTATTGGAATATGACGGTGTTTCATGGCGATTAATTTCTATACCAAATCAATTAACAAGATCACTGGCAGTTTCAAATGAAACAGAAAACGGTGTAATTTATATTGGAGGTATTGATGAATTTGGCTATTTGGCCCCGGATGAATCCGGGACACTGGAATATAAATCCCTAAAAGAATTCCTCCCCAAAGATGAAAATAATATTGGAAATGTATGGAATACAATAGTAAGCTCTGATGCTGTTTACTTTCAAACAAATTCACATTTGATTCGATGGGATTTTCATGGAGATGAAAAAAATACCGACAAACTAAAGGTTTGGAAAGCAAATACACTTTTTAATTATGCATTTATTGTTGATGATCAGTTGTATATTAATGAGGCAAAAATTGGTTTAAGCTCATTAATTGAAGATACATTACGATTAATTCCCAATGGAAAGATATTTGCACAAGCTCCACCTTTCTTAATGTTACCCTACCTGGATTCAAACGAAAAAAGGAAGATACTTATAGGTACACGAAGAAAAGGGTTTTACTTATTCAATGGTTTGTCTTTAAGCCCATTTAAAACAGATGCAGATGAATATGTTCGAAAAAATCAACTTTATCTGAGAGGAGCCGTACTTGCTGATAGCACTATTGCCCTGGGCAC
>JAOZRY010000102.1 GCA_029939965.1 Bacteroidales bacterium
CAGGGTTCTGTAATATGGCCATTGCCTAACCACAGGCTTCGCCTGTGGTTATTCATATTAAACCACTTTGTGGTTAATTTTAATCCTGAAGGGATTAAACGTGAATAGCTCTGTTTAGCCTGTCCCGATTTTTCTTCGGGAAAGTGCAGGGAAAATTACAGGGAATGAATATTCGGCCATAAGGATTTGGGGAAACACAAGACAGCATGATAATTAATAATGGAAAATGTTGCATAACATTTATAGCATAATGACATATAGGAATAATTGCAAGTATAATATGTAATTTCAAAAGTTCAACTCGTTGAATTTTTGCTATTTATGAAGTCCAAATTAGAATTAATTCCCGGAAAAAAATTCTTTAATCAAAATATTTTTGTGTGTAAATATTGTAATATCTCGTGGGTATGCTCTGGCAAAAACCAACGTATTTCGTTGTCGCGTTTAAACCATGTTAGCTGGCGTTTGGCGTATCTTCGTGTGTTGGTCTTAATATTTTCGATTGCTCTTTCAAGAGGAATTTCCCCATCCAAAAAGTCAAATATTTCGCGGTAGCCAACTGTTTTAAGTGCATTTAAATGACGAAATGGAGTCAAAGATTCCACCTCTTCAACCAACCCTTTTTCGATCATACCATCAGTACGTGTGCTAATATTTCTAAAAAGCAACTCCCTTGGTCGATTAATGCCAATTTTTATAATCTCAAAATCCCTGGGCTTGGTTTCTCTACAACGAAAAGATGTATATGTATTTCCGGTAAGAAGGCAAACCTCGATGGCTCGTTTTATGCGATTTGGGTTGGATTTATCTACTTTTTCAAAATATTCAGGATCAAGTTGAGCCAATTTCTTCCTCAAAAAATCAATACCCTCGTTAGTATGCCAGTCATCAATTTTATTTCTGATATCTTCATTCGGATCAGGCATATCATCAATTCCATCACAAACTGCATTGATGTACAAACCTGATCCGCCAGTTAACACAGCTACATCCTTTTCCGCAAAAATTGTATGTAACAATCTGAGAGCATCCTTTTCAAATCGGGCTACATTATAATATTGATGTATCGACAGATGGCTTGCAAAATAATGTGGGATTTTCGATTTTTCTTCTGTAGTGGGAGTTGCTGTTCCAATCTTTAGTTCTTTATAAAACTGCCGCGAATCGGCCGACAGAATTACAGTATCGAAATGTTGAGCTATTTTTATTGCCAGGCTCGTTTTGCCAATTGCCGTTGGTCCAACCAAAACAATAAGTGTCTTTTTTTTGGGCTTTCCGGGTATTTGCAGATACCTAATAGTCATCACCTCCTACATCAAAATCATCATCATCATCATCATCATCCGAAAACATTGAGTTAAAATCATGCAGCAATTTTTGTTTTAGCTTATCAGGGTCTTGTTCAACTTTCACATTTTCGCGCAACACAAGTGTACCTTTACTATAAATCATTTCCGGGTATTTTTTTTTATCATCTGCTTTAGCAATATCAAATATCTCTAACTGGAAAGTATGCATTTGCAAAAAGTCGTATTCGTAAATAAACATCTGACCAATCTCTTTCAAAAAAACATCCAACCTGGTTCTATCCATCAGAAAAATAGGTTGCATCGCATCAGCTTTCCCGGCCTTTTTATCAACCTCACCCGACATATCCATGAGTGTAATTTCTTGCAATTTTTTCCAGTTGTCGTCAATAATTTGAAAAGAGGCCAATTCTTTCCCACCAAGCTTTATGTTTTTAACAATAAAATCGTGCAACGTTTTGAAGGTTTGATTAGATTTTATTTCCAACTCCCTGATAAAACCATCCTGATCATCAACTAATATCCTGATTCTGAAAATATTCATAATTTATTACTCAATTTTATGATTTATTATTTATTATTTATTATTTATTATTGAAACAGCAAAACGGGAAACTGACAACAAAAAATTCAAGTATCTATAAATTCAATGAGATAAAAAAACCAACCTCATCATTCATCAATTTTTGCAGATTTCAAACCCATTTCTTTACTAATTTTAAGCATAAACCCATAAGCTTCATCATAATCATTTCCAATTTCACCCTCAAGAATAGCCTCACGGATAGCCTTCTTAATATCCCCCACCATTCTGCAAGGTTTTAAATTAAATGTCTCCATTATTACTTCACCTGAAATTGGAGGTTGCCAGTTTCGCAGTCTGTCTTTTTCTTCAATCTCGATGAGCTTTTGCCGAACCACTTCAAAATTCTTTTTATATCTCCTGATCTTTTCGGGGATTTTTGACGACATATCCGCCTCACAAAGTTGCATCAGATCATCAACTTCATCACCTGCATCAAAAAGTAACCGCCGTACTGCTGAGTCAGTAACAATTTCCTCAGAAAGTACTATAGGCCTGAGGTGTAAGGCTACCAACTTTTGAACATATTTTAACTTGTAACCGGTAGGGAGTTTTAATCTTTTAAAAATACCCGGAAGCATTTTGGCTCCCACAAAATCGTGCGCATGAAAAGTCCAACCAATTTCATTAACCCATTTTTTAGTTCTGGGTTTACCAATATCATGAAGGATAGCTGCCCAACGTAACCAAAGATTACCGGATTTTGCGGCTATATTATCAAGCACAATCAAGGTATGATAAAAGTTATCTTTATGACCTTTGCCTTCCTTGAATTCTGCTCCCTGCAAAGCAACCATTTCCGGAAAAAATACAGAAAGCAAACCGGTTGTGAATAGTAATTTGAAACCGAGAGAGGGCGTATGTGCCATCACAATTTTATTTAACTCATCAGTAATACGTTCTTGCGAAACAATTTTGAGCCGATGGGCATTCCGGCTGATGGCCACAAAACTTGCATCCTCAATTCTAAACTCTAAAGTTGCAGCAAATCTAATGGCACGCATCATCCGTAATGGATCATCGGAGTAGGTAATATCAGGATTGAGGGGTGTGCGAATTATCCTGTTTTTAAGGTCTTCTTCACCATTAAAGGGGTCAATCAAATTTCCGTACGAATCTTTATTAAGACTAATACTCATGGCATTGATGGTAAAATCCCTGCGTTTCTGATCGTCTTCAAGTGTTCCGTTCTCAACAACAGGTTTACGGGAATCGAAACGGTACGACTCCCTTCGGGCACCTACAAACTCAATTTCACAATCCTTATATCGCAACATTGCAGTACCAAAGTTTTTAAAATACTTTACCTTAGTATTTCCGGCCTTTTTACCAATTGCCTGAGCCACATCCATTCCACTACCAACCACCACCACATCAATATCTTTTGAAGGATGTCCGAGCAATAAATCACGCACGAAACCACCCACAACAAATGCTTCTATATTCATTTCGAATGCAGCTTCTGAAATTAACTCAAAAACCGGATGTGTTAAAAATGCCTTCACAATTTTTGGTGATAATATTTAAAAAAGGGTGCAAAACTAATAAAAATGAATATGGATAAACTATTGAAAAAAAGATTGTTTTTTTTAACCGGATGAATTTAAAAGGTTTTTGTAATAGAGTAATTAGCGAATAAAACGGTATCTGTCGTTATGGGTAAAAAGCACTTTACTGTAATGCCTGATTCTTTAGTACGGGGCAATTAGCTTATCTGTTTTGTAATAAAATAGCCTTTACATCTTTGCTTCCATTTGCGCTAATTATTTCTTTACATTGGGTTTTATTTAAAGATTATTTCGTCAATAATTTCGTGCCCTGCTTCGCGATTCAATGCTTTTTTAATTTTTTCGCGTGCATAAGTCAACTCATTGCGAAGAGCAGCAGAGTCCATTTCGGCATACAGCTTACGCCTATATATCCTGAGTTGCACAGTATGCATAGCAATCATTTCACCAACTACCCTTTCCCATGAATTGATAAGGCCTGCTTCGGTAAACTTACTTTGAAGTTTGTATCTGTTGAGCATTGCTTTTATGGCATCACCCAAACTAATTACATTTCTATCGTGGTGTCCCATTAATCTCCGTTAAAATAATTTTTTACTTCTTCTACATCACCCTGCATTACCCTGTATATTTTATGGTCGGTGTTTATTTTTTCCAACAAATGTTCGATACGCTCTTGCTGGGTATCTGTAATAAAAACCTGCCCGAAAGTATTTTCGCTCGAAAGTTTAATCAGTTGCTCTACACGATCCTCATCAAGTTTATCAAAAATATCATCGAGCAACAATACAGGTTTATATCCTTTCAGGTTTTTAATGTATTCGTACTGCGCCAAACGTAAGGCAATGATAAATGATTTTTGCTGTCCCTGTGAGCCAAATTTCTTCACAGGATGACCTGATATCCTAAAAAGCAGATCATCTTTATGAACCCCAACTGTAGTATGCTTTAAAATCCTGTCTCGGTCGAGTGCAACAACCAGCAATTCGTCCATGTTGTGCTGGATGAGCTGTGATTCGTACGTGATAGATACCGACTCTTTTCCGCCAGAAATCATCTCGAAATAGTTGTTAAAAACCGGAATATACTCCTCCATAAATTTTTTTCGAACCGGATAGATTTTGGCTCCAAGACCTGACAACTGCAAATCCCAAATATCGAGCGACTCGCGATCGAAATATTTACGTTCGGCAAATGCTTTTAGCAAGGCGTTACGTTGCGATAGCACCTTATTGTAGTTGATTAGATTATCGAGGTAAATTTTATCGAACTGCGAAATAACACTGTCGATAAAACGTCGTCGGATATCGCTTCCATCATTAATAAGATCGCGATCGTAGGGCGAGATCATAACCAACGGAAACAGCCCGATATGATTTGCCAAACGATCGTACTCTTTTTTGTTAAGCTTGAAACTTTTTTTATGGTTGCGTTTCTGAACGCATTGGATGGTATCCGTTTTTTCGTTGCTCACATTATACTTTCCCAAAACGGAAAAATAGTCCTCCCCATGCCTTATGTTTTGAGAGTCGATGGGGTTAAAGTAACTTTTGCAAAACGACAAATAATAAATCGAATCGAGGATATTTGTTTTTCCTGCAGCATTGTTTCCAATAAAACAGTTTATCCTGGAAGAAAATTCTAAATCTGCCGTGGTAATATTTTTAAAATTAAATAGCTGTAATTCTTTTAAATACATGATTACAAGATTATTTACTGTTGATTTATTTATAAATCATTAACCAATTTTGATGCTACACGCCGAAGAAGCCATTCAGGCGTTGATGTTGCTCCTGTAATCCCAATATTGGTAATGTTTTTTAGCCAAGCATAATCAATATCTTCGGACCCGCCAATGTAATAGGATTTAGGATTCTCGAGCTTACAAACAGAGAACAAATACTTTCCGTTAGATGATTTTTTTCCTCCTACAAATAGCACCAGATCATTTTTTCGCGCAAATTCCTTCAGATTCGTATCTCGGTTGCTAACCTGATAGCAAATACTGTTGTTGCCCGAAAATTGCAAATTCTCAGTTTTTTGAAATTCACCCTGTTTTCTGGAAATTTCGGTAGCAATTTGCTCATAAACATCCTTGTTTTTGGTTGTTTGCGCGTAAAGATCAACCGGCCTTTCAAAATCAATTTTTTCGATATCTCCCACACTTTCCACAATAATAGCTTCATTTTCAATCTGCCCGTTTAATCCAATTACTTCAGGATGGTTCTGCATACCATAGATTACAACCTGTGTTTTCATCTCCTTTCCCCGAACAAAGGATTGCTTAATTTTCTGTTGCAACTTCAACACCACCGGACATGTTCCTTCGATGAGTGTAATATTATTTTTTTCAGCAATCTGATATGTTTCGGGGGGTTCACCATGTGCGCGAATTAACACTTTTGCACCATTGAGTTTTTTTAAATTATCATGATTAATAACTTTCAAACCCAGTGCCTGTAACCTTTTCTCTTCCTCCTCGTTGTGAATAATTTGCTCAAGGCAATACAATGATCCTGCTTTAGCAAGTTCCTCCTCAGCAATCTTAATAGTCCTTTTAACGCCGCTGCAAAACCCGGCATTTTTATCAATCGAAATATGCATTCTCCGTTATATTATGAACCACAAAATAAGGCAATTTTAATAGAATCAGGGAGAATTATTGATAGGTTGTTACGAATTTAACTTTTAATACCTAACCCGGACAAGCCGGAAAAGAGATAGAATAACGTAAAAATTAGATTCCGATTTTTAAGTTAGTTTTTTTTTGGGCGGCTACGGGCTTTCCGTTTGTAGTTGCCTTGTGCCGGCTGTATTTTTGTAAGCCGTACGTGGGCTTCCTTCGTCAGCCTACGCCGGCCAACAAAAATATCAGCCGCCACTTGCGACAATCTACCACTCCAATCCCTGCCGCTCGGCACTACGAGGCAACGAGATTGAATGAGTTTGGTTGCAACGCAGAGTAAGTAGAAACTAACGAAATCTGAAGCGGGAAACTGACAGCAAAAAATTTAAACACCATGTTGGTTAGTTTTCCAAATTAAGATCCTGACCACTCCATCAATAATATATCCAATAGATGCATCATTTTTTTATCTTGTTTAACACTCCCTTATTTCACCAGTCCACAAAATCTTTTGTACTTTTGATTTTTTTATCAAAATCATTGTAACCATGGAAAACAACAACCTATATTATCATAACCGGGGAATGGAGATTCCAGGATTATTTTTTGATTCTGCAACAGGAAAGCCCTTTAAAACCTGCCAGGTATGCCAAAAACAATTGCTCGACACCGATGTAAGTTATATCATCGAAAAGGTGTTCAGAAAAAACATTTCAACGGGGAAAATTGAATCTTTTTTTGAATACGCAATTTGTTTTGGCTGCGCACAAAAGCTCACCGAAAGTTATTCGAAAGAATCGAAGGAAAATCTTGAGCACTTCTTTCGTGAAAATGTAGAAGAGAACATCAAACAACAAAAACAAATCAGCCTTGAAACTCCAAGAGATTTACAGGAACATCTTTCCCGATGTTCCATTACGGGTAAATCGGTAACGGAACTTGAAGAATATCAGATAGTAGGGCAATTTAACGGTAGCTACCTCAGTGAGCAAATGACACCATTTATGATTGGCAGCGGATCGATGGATGATGTTCAGGGTTTACTCTCAATAAAAACCCTTGATGAGATAGATGACTTTACCGGAAAGTATTTAACCGGCCCACCGGAGTTCCGCGATTACTTCAAATCGCCCAAAAGGAGACCCATTTTGGTGTGATAACTCGCTATTACGAATGAAACAAATAATCTTAAAAGTTATATTGTTTGGGTTAATTGTTATTGTTTTATGCTATTATTTATCGGGGTTTACACTTTTACACGATTTTCAACAAACCTTATTTTTTTGCTTTAAACCTTGGTAGAAAAAAATGACAATCACATCCTCAAAACCTTATTACCTTATTCTCAACCATATAATAAGGTAATAAGGTTGAGTTGAGTAATTCATTCATTCTTTTGATTGAATATGTTGCCCAAATATTGATTCATAAATTCAAAAAGATTTGGATATTTTCCATACACCTCCAAACTCCAGGCAGTTGCAGCCCCTTCTCCGAATCGGAGAGAGGCAAGGGGTAAGGCGAAGAAAAGCACCGAAATCAGTAATAGTCAGGGTTTGACTTAAAGTCAAACCCTGACTTACAATTTGAATGCATTTGATTAGTGTCCGACCATAATGTCGGTGTTTGGTTCAAAATGTTCGAGTTCGAGGCTCAGCGAAGTCTTTAAAACCAGGAGTTTACTTTTGTAAATTACTGTTTTCATCATAAGACCAAAGAAGATATCGGCGTTTTCCGGCACATATTAAACTATCCTTAACCAATAAGCAAAACTAATACTGGAATCCAATTAAGGAAACAAATTCTCATAATGGCAAGGCTCAACCTACACTAACACCAAGGGTACTTACAGTTTAACAGGTATTTATCTAAATTTGTATGATCATTGCAAATCCATTTTAATATAATTAGCACTAACCTCAACAAAGCATAGATATGAAATCGAAACCTACTTATCAACAAATTAAAAAAACAGCTGAAACATGAAGGAGACACACTTGCTCACTTTAAAAAAAAGCAACCATAACCCGACAATTAATACCTGATAAAACTAAAAACTGAATTTAAAGAAAAACGACATGACTGATTTATTAAAATTAAAAAAATGCCCCATTTCCGGATTAGCGATAACTACAAAACCCGAATGGAAATATGTAGCTGAAGATGGTTCTTGCACCATAGAAATTGCCATTATTGGAGATAATATTATATATGAAATTCCGACAGGAATTATAAATGGTGAAGCTAATAAGTGGTACATAAAAACTGCAAACAAAATAATTGTTGAATATTTTGGAGACAGAAATTTTTATATTGCTTTTGATTATTGCTTTTTAAAAAACGCATCTATAGAAGCGAAAAAATTATTTATCAATTGGTATAATTCAAATTCCGACAAAATTGAGTTTGTAACAGTTTTTGGAATGAATCAAATAATAAAGGTGGCAATAAAAACAGCTACTCATATTACTAAAAAATACAACAAACTGCTTTTAACCAATTCTTATCAGGAATCGATAAATGCAATTTTGCAAAAGCAAA
>JAOZRY010000690.1 GCA_029939965.1 Bacteroidales bacterium
GGATGATTTTTTTTAAAAACATAATTTGCATTTAAAATTATTTCTTCATCAATATCACGATTATTTTCTGTAGCATTTGTTTTTACTAATTCGAGCCAATCATGGTTTGCTTTTATCTTTTCAGTAAAATATTCCACACCATTCCAGGCCAAATAATTATCGTGCTCTTTGTTAAAGGCTAAATATTGGGCATCGAGATATATGACCGATTCAACATTAGTGTTGGTTTCCAGTGCTTTCAGTTTTATTTTTTCGTACCAGGGTTTATTATTATAAATATTATGCACATACTTTTTGAGCGAATTGCCTGTAAATTCAGGGCTACGAATGTTATATTGAGTATTGTTAATTAAACCTTCTTTTTGTGTAATATTTTTCATAAACCTTTGCAGACGATCATCTCTGCGATGCTCGGAAATCCGAACGATTGTTTCCCATGCTTTTCCATAATCACCCATTCTGTAATAGGTAGATGACAAATTAACTGTAGCCTCTAAATAAGAAGGCAGAATGTTTATTGCTTTATTAAAATTAGATATAGCATTGTCGTAATTGCCGGTTTCGAGGTAGCAAAGCCCCAGGTTGTTCATCGATTTTACATGATTAGGATGAGCCATTATGGCTTGTTCATAAAACGGAATTGCCTCATAAAATTGTTTTAATGCTTGATTTGCAACACCTCCATACCAGCCGAGTGGTGTAGCATCCGGGTCGAGGTTTCTAAAGGTGTCGGGGATATCCTTTGCGGCATCAAGCATGGCTGCCATGTTTTTGCTCTTTTGCCATTTCCTGGCTTTCGTTACCTTTATTTCCATATTAATAACCGAAAAACAATACACCGAAAATGCCAGCGAAAGTGATAATATAATTGGAAGGATTGCCCTTCGGTTTAGTCTGGTAGGAGAGGGGCTTATTGTTTTACTGTAAAGTGTAATTATTGCGGCAAGTAGCAGGCTAAGATAAATTTGTTGATTAACACGTTCCAATGGAAAAGTAAACAACGACACTATCATATAACTAATCAATCCCATAAAAAGAAAAATCGCATAAATTTTGTTCGAATATCCGGAATCAGAATGAATGATTTTGAAAACGTAAAAAATGGCTATAACGAAGATGGCCAAAAAAGCCATAATACCCACAATTCCTTTTTCGGCCCATATCCATAAATAGTCGTTGTGCGGCCTAACCCAGTTGAGCATATCTTTTTCGAAATGATATGTGCTGTAATAATTCCCCGAAACGAGTTTCCAGTTGCCTGCTCCTACACCTGTTATTGGCTTGTCGGCGATCATATCGCGTGTAATATTCCAAATTTTATATCTGTTAATGTTTGTCGCCGAATAAGGATCGCCGATTGTTCTGGTTAGATATTGAATTGATGAAGTGTTTTGTTGACCTGTAAAAAACACGAAAACGAACAATAATACAGGTATTGTAACAGTACCCACAATTATGATTCTTAGGATTTTGCGGCGAATTTTCAGCTTTTTGTAAAAGATAAAGATCAAAATAATTCCGGCCGCCATACTCAGTGTAGTTGCCAGCCATACCGATCTTGTTCGTAAAATTATAATAAGAATGAAAAGCAAAAGGGTAATAATTAGAGAAAAATATTTTTTGATGCCATCATATTTGTAAATGCTGTAGCCGGTAAAAGGGAGCATTAGCATAAGCGAAATTGCAAACTGATTTTTGTGAGCCATCAGGCCGCTAACCGAATAAATCCATGGTCGGCCATCGGGCATAAAAGGTGTGTTTTGATTTTGGGTAATATCAATTATCTCTTTAAATCCGATAAACAAAGCAACCACTGCTGCAATGTTAACGATTTTGGGAAGTAAAATATCTACATTA
The DNA here is from genome assembly GCA_029939965.1 of Bacteroidales bacterium. Classification (GTDB taxonomy): domain Bacteria; phylum Bacteroidota; class Bacteroidia; order Bacteroidales; family 4484-276; genus SABY01. The sequence continues at coordinate 1,858 of JAOZRY010000690.1, forward strand.
TCAGTTTTTGAAAACACAATTACCAGCATTATCGTAAGTATTAATGTGCTTGTAGATAGTACAATATCGTAGAGGCTTTCTTTATAGTTGATGGCAAAAACTGAGGAGAGTGCAGTAACCAAAACATAAACTGCCATGGCCATAATCAAGCCACGGCTTATGTGTAATTTCTCTGTACGAATAATGAACGGGGCAAATGCCAGGATAATGATGTTTAAACCAAGTAACCGTGGCATAAGTACCGGATCGATTATTTGTTTGGAATAAATGAGTGGAACAACGATAATTAAGAGTCCGGCAAAGAGAAAAAATAAGGTATTTTTTTTAAGACCCCGATTGGTTTTTCCGGAATTCTTCTTTGGTTTTCCTCCTTTTATTTTTTGAGCCATTGTTGTAATAATTTTTTTTTGGTGATGCCGGGAAATTTAGT
>JAOZRY010000691.1 GCA_029939965.1 Bacteroidales bacterium
GCGGGATGGCTATTTTCCTTCAATTTGTCCAGCTCAATGTTGGTAATCTGGTTTTTCAGCAACCTCTATTTATTACTACAAAATCAGGTTGCCATCTAATGTTATTCATCGCTGATTGTATTGGTAATAAAAAATAGTGGAATTTACTGACAGGGCTTTCTATCGGTTTTTTTTTGAAATGTATTCCTCATCGAAAATGCCGATAATATCTATCTTTGTTGGTTCTTTACATACATCAAAAAAAACATGAGAAAATATCCATCAACAATAAAGTTTGTTCTCGATAATAAAATTCAAGAGATTGATTTCCTGAAAACCCAAATAAAGCCAACTACTACTGTGCTAAATTATCTTCGTTCGTTGCCGGGGCACAAAGGAGTTAAAGAAGGATGTGCCGAAGGGGATTGTGGCGCATGCACCGTAGTAATAGCTTCGTTGAACAATCGGGGCGAATTGGAATATGTTAGCGTGGATTCGTGCCTGGTTTTCCTTCCTATGATTCACGGAAAACAGCTCATTACCGTTGAAAACCTTTCTGCTAACGATGGGCACAAAAAAGTTTTGCATCCGGTACAGGAAGCGCTTGTTGATAATGATGGAACGCAATGCGGGTATTGTACTCCGGGTGTAGCGATGTCGTTGTTTGCACTTTACAAAAACCATGAAAACCCCGATAAGGAAACCATAACTAATGCCCTTACCGGAAACCTTTGCAGATGTACCGGCTACAGACCAATCATCGATGCTGCTACTCAAATGTTTCATTCCGGCACTCACGATCATTTTTGCGATAATGAAGAATCGGTAATCAGTTTGCTAAAGCAGATTAACGAGAGGAAACCTCCCATAGAAATTATTGCAGAAGATCAGCACTATCTTAAACCGTTTTCGCTTGAAGATGCCCTGTTACTTAGGAAGCAACATACAGATGCCCTGATTATTGGGGGAAGTACTGATGTTGCTTTATTGCAAACCAAAAAAAGAATTCATCTTACCAAAGTATTTGATATTTCATCAGTTGATGAACTGGATTTTATTGTGGAGGATCACAACAAACTTGCCATTGGTTCGGGTACATCGCTTGAAGAATTACATAATTATACTAAAAACAGACTGCCATATCTTTCTGAAATATTGCGAGTATTTGGGTCTTTGCAAATAAGGAATATGGCTACCATTGGTGGAAACGTTGGAACTGCTTCGCCCATCAGCGATACTTTGCCGGTATTATTGGCTCTGGAAAGTAAAGTCAGGCTGATGAAAAATAACGGACAAAGAGATTTATCGTTAGAAGAATTTATTGTGGATTACCGCAAAACGGCCATTGATAAAGATGAACTGATTGTAATGGTGTCTTTTAGCAAACCAAAAAAATCGGAAACAATTAAAAGTTATAAAGTTTCCAAACGAAAAGATTTGGATATCTCCTCAGTTTCGGCTTGCTTTAGGATAAGCCTGAGCAAATCGCACACCGTTGATAAAATTTTAATTGTATTTGGAGGAGTAGCAGCAATGCCAGTAAGAGCACGAAAAACAGAGGGTTATCTTACAGGAAAAACATGGAACAGAGAAACTGTTGATTCAGCTTCGCAAATTCTGTTAAACGAATTCCAACCAATTTCCGATGCCCGGTCAACAAGAGAGGCCCGGCAGTTGATGACCCGTAACCTGCTTATAAAATTCTGGGACGAAACGAATACTAAAACTGAAAAATCGATTGGTTATGAAAATTAAGAATCTGAAAGGACTCAGGCATCATAGTGCCCAACAGCACGTTACGGGTGCTTCCGTTTATGTTAACGACATGGATTTTGGCCATCGTTTGCTTCATGGGCTTGTGTTGTACAGCAAATATGCCCATGCCCAAATCAATTCGATTATAACTGATAAAGCACTCAAACTACCTGGGGTTCATGCCGTTGTTGTGGCTAAAGATATAATAGGTGCAAATCAAATGGGACCTATTGCTCACGACGAACCTTGCCTCGCGGCTAATAAAGTTCGATTTATTGGGCAGGCCATAGCACTAATTGCCGCCGAAAATGATGAAATTGCCAGAGAAGCCGAAAGACTTATCGAAATAGAATATCAGGAACTTGATCCCGTTCTGACCCTGGAATCAGCTATAAACACCAATAATAGTTTAACACCAAAATACAAAATTGAAACCGGTGATGTAGATCAGGTATTTTCAAATTCAGGGAATAGTCTCTGCACGAAAACTCAATATTCCAGGAAGTGGGTGTCAGAAATCGCTGAGATCGAGGCGGACGAAGTGTTGAAA
>JAOZRY010000692.1 GCA_029939965.1 Bacteroidales bacterium
TAAACACGCCAAACCCCACTTTCGTCACGCGAAAACGGGGTTTCGTCATGGTTGGGTTAGGAAAAGGGAATTGTTGACATATCTTTGCGATAATTAATTTTTGAAAAACTTAAATGATTTCATTATGAAAAATAGAGTACTTTTTACTACAATCATTTTAATTCAATTCATTTTTTCGCTTAATGCACAAATCCCCACAGAAGGCCTTGTTGCCTGGTATCCTTTTAATGGAAGTGCCTTTGACGTAAGTGAAAACGGAAACCATGGTCAACCAAAGAATGGAATAGAATTAACATCTGACAGGTTTGGTGAAGATAATTCGGCATACCTTTTTGATGGTATTGATGATTACATAAATGTGCCTGATGATAACACGCTTTTATTAACCGGATCTGAATTTACATTTAGTGCCTGGGTAACCCATGGGCTTTTTAATTATCAGGATAGGGCTATATTGATGAAATCGAATAATCCGGGTTATACTACTAACAAATACTATTTTTGGTTTAAACAGGAGGGGCTGCCACATGGTCCAGGCGTTGGTCGGTTTAGCTCTGCTCCTTATGAAATTGGGTATAACAATGCACCTGATTTGGATACCTGGGTATTTTATTCTATCGTAAAGGAGTCAAGTTGTGTAAATATTTATATTGATGGTGAGTTAATGTCGAGCCAGCCAAATAACTCTGTTTTAACAAATACTATTGGTATTGATTTGAGAATAGGAGGCCAGGAAGAAAACGGTGGCAACCAATGGTGGAATGGTAAAATAGATGATGTAAGAATTTACAATCGGGCTTTGTCATCCAATGAAATACTGGAATTGTATAATGAAGAGAATCCGTCGCTGCTAAATTATACGGTAACCTTAAATGTTGACATGACCGAAGCTAACGAGTTTAACCCCGAAACTGATGATGTATATATTGCCGGTAGTTTTGCCGGGTGGGCTCAGCCTGGCACAGAGCCCGAATTTATGCTGGAGCCTACGGAGGAAAACCCATTGATTTACACCTTAACTATTGATTCGATGCCAATCGGTAATATCCAATACAAATATTTCAGGGTGATTAACAATGTGCCAAGTTGGGACAATGGTGAATGGGGTGGTGATCCAAACCGCGAAATCTATATTTATGAAAACATGATTATCAATGATATCTGGGCCATTATTCTTCCACCTGTGGAGGAGATGATTGCAGATTTTGAAAGCCCTGCCGGCAATTTGGATATTATTGGTGTAATTGGAAGCGGTGTCTGGAACAACTATCCCATCGATGAAACTTTTATTACTATTGATAATCCTGACCCAAACGGAATAAATACCAGCAGTACTGTAATGAAATTCATGAGACGTGGGTTAAACGATGGCGGAGAGCCACATGCAGGCTTTGTTGCCGATGAAACATTAAATGTAAGCGATTACGACTTTCTACATGTAATGGTGTGGAAGCCCAAAATCAGCCCCCTGAAAATTACCACTCACGATGATTTTCAATATACTTACGATGCCTTCAATAAAAACCCACAACAACATACCCATACCTGGGTTGATGTAGTTTTTGATTTGAGAGGGTTCGAAAATGAATTGTGGTTGTTTGATTTTATGCCCGATTATGAAGAGCCTCTAACTTCCAACGAGTTGGTTGAAATATATTTTGACAACCTGCGCCTAAGCAATGATTCTGTTGCCTATACAATTTCGATAAATAGTTTTATGGCCAACGAAACTTCAATTTGTGAAAACGCATCGGTAACTTTTATCCCCGACACCATTAGCGTAAACTACGACAGTGTTTTATGGTCATTTCCGGGGGGTATCCCTTCCTCGTCTGTAGTATTATTCCCAACAGTTGAATATGCAGTTGCGGGCAATTTTGATGTAACACTTACGGCTTGGTACAATGGCTTGTCGAATGTAATTCATAAAACCGAATACATTGATGTAATACTTGTACCGGAAGCTCCGGCTATGCCGGCAGGCCCGGAAATAATTTGCTTTAGTGAATTTGCTACCGAATATTATACGAATTCTGAACTGGCAATATGGGAATTACTACCTGACGAAGCAGGAACAATAAATTACTACGACAGCACCTGCCAGATTATCTGGGATCAAAATTTCTCCGGTGAGGCTTCCCTAAAAGTAAAAATTTATAATGGCTGCGGACTGGGCGGATATTCCGATCCTCTTTACATCCAAAAATTAGCTTCCTCAAACCTGGATTTTAGTGCCTCACAAACGGTTTTTGTAAACCAGCCTTATACCGTGCAATTTACCA
>JAOZRY010000693.1 GCA_029939965.1 Bacteroidales bacterium
CTGCATCGGAGGTTAGAAAAATTACGCATAATATGATGCCGGGTTTATTGTCGAAATATGGTTTTTTTGAAGCAATTGAAGATATTATCGACCAAATAAACGAAACCAACACCATTAAGGCAGAACTCAAAACGGATGGAGTACAGAAAAGATTCCGGGAAAATAAGGAATTTATGCTTTATCGAATTGTTCAGGAAATGATAAACAACACACTGAAACATGCCGGGGCAACAGCTATCCAAATCCTTGTTACAATAAAAGATCACAAACTAATTCTTGAGTACTCCGACAATGGAAAAGGATTTAATGTAAAAGAAAAATTCAATATTAAATCCATTGGACTTACCAGCATAAAATCGAGGGTACACTATCTGGGAGGATCTATCCAAATAATATCAGGCTCTGATCAGGGAACAAAATATGTTATAAATATTTCGACAAGATAAACAGAAAACACAAACCAAAAAAAACATTGTTATGATAAAAGTAATGATAGCCGATGATCATCCCTTGATGATAGAAGGAATAAAAAATACACTTTCCGATTCGCCGGAAGTACAAATTGTAGCTGAAGCCAGAAACGGATATGAGGTACTGAACCACCTGGATGCCGGAATAGAGGTGGATGTGGTATTAATGGATATAAACATGCCAAAACTGGATGGGTTGGACTGCACAAAAAAAGTAACCAAATTATATCCTGAGATAAAGGTTATTGCTTTGTCGCAATACGACGAAAAAAGATTTGTGAAACGAATGATTAAAAATGGAGCATCGGGATATCTGTTAAAGGATTCGAGCAGAGACGATTTAATTGAAGCTATTCAGGCCGTTTTTGGTGGTGAAAATTATTTTAGCAGCCAGCTATCGGTGAGATTGGTGAATCAGGAACTAAAGCTTGAAAATACCAGCAGTCTTTTTCCAAAACTTACACAACGCGAATTGGGAATTTTAAACCTCATTTGCAAAGAATACTCAACTCAGAACATTGCCGATGAGTTATTTATCAGCTTTCATACAGTGGAGAGTCATCGCGCTAACCTGATGCATAAAAGCGGAACCAAGAATACAGCAGGCCTGGTTAGATGGGCTGTTGAAAACGACATGATTGATTAGGTTTCAAAGCCTTATGATAAATTTTTTGGCAATACGACAAATACAATTTTAATAATACTCCCTTTTGTTTGCCCCCTTTACAAAAGCTACCTCCCGGTAGCTTTTTTTTTAAAATCCCCGCTCTACAAGAACGGGGCAATTGAACCCTGATTCATGTTTACGAATCCCTAAATCCTCTATCTGTCGATGCGTATCTCACGAGGAATAAACTCCAGACGTGTTGTAAGGAAATCGTACCATTGTGAGTAAGTTCCCGAAACAAAGAAAAATTTTCCCTGAACCAAAACCTTTGCAACATATAAGCCATCTCGTTCTTCACCCAAAAATGATTTTAGATCAATTTGCTGATGCATTGCATAATTGAGTTGTGGAATTGTGATTGCTTTTTCGAGCGAAATCACTTTTTGATTTGCACGTTCGTTTGACTGTGCCATGCTCATCATGGTAAATGATACCAGTAATGCAACTAATCCTAATTTTAAAGTTTTCATAATAACCTCCTGTTTTTAAAATGAATGAATAGAATTAAATGTTTATAAAATGAACTAATACTTAATTTGATAATACAAAGATAGGGTAGCTCAATCCCATAATGGTAGCTGATTACAGCATGAAATAAAATTAGCAGATTTCAGGGATACGTTTTTTTATAGCGCAAAGCATCGGACGAATTAAACGGCCGGGTTATAATTGGTTTTGAAATTGAATTTGAATAATCAGGCATTACATCAATACAAGAATCCCAAACAAAAAAAACCATCCGAAGATGGCTTTTCAAACAAGTTTGCTATGCGGTGCCGAATCATTTATCATTTCGATCAAGATGTACATTGACTGTGATATTGTCGCGCAAAAAGAAATCGATCCATTCCTGGTATTTGCCATATACCAGATACATTTTGCCATGATATCTTACATTTACAGAATACAACTTTCTGAAAGCAGCATCGCCAAGAAATGACTGATCTACCTGTTCGTAAATAGCCTTCACTAACCCTCGGCTGTTGCATGCATCATTAAGCGAAATCTTTTCACATCTCCTGATACGATCATCCTGTTCATTAATTGCGTAAGCCATTGCAGTGGCTGCAAGCAAAATTGCTACTAATCCTAATTTTACTGTTTTCATAATAACCTCCATTTAATTATTAGTACTTTATTATT
>JAOZRY010000002.1 GCA_029939965.1 Bacteroidales bacterium
AGTTTCGGCGATCAAATTTGTATGTAAGATCCAGAATAGCAATATTAGCGTAAACCAGGTTGTGATCATCATAAATATTATCTTCTAACACATTCTTGTTATAGGTTTGTTTATAGTAAGCAGCTTTGGCTTTTACTTTTTTGTTAAACTTTTTTTCGATCATGAAATTAATATCCTGAAAGTAGGTGAGGTCACCAATAGAAAAGAAGCTGGTTTTGTATCCATCAGTTCCTTCCATACCCCCGGTAATATTAGAAGTAATGGTATCTTTCTCGATCGATTTGGCCAAAGAATAATTAAATGTGAGCGTTGTACCGTATCTTCCGCCCAACTTTGATTTTTTGGGAATGGTATATATAATTTGTCCCTGAACGCCAAATTCTCCATTTTGCTGAGTAGCATAGGGATAAAGTGTTGCAAGGCTGTATGGGTGCTCCTTGCTGATTGCCGGGAGGTAATTAATATCTAACATGGATGGTGTACCATTTTCCACAAGTCGTGATTTATAACTCATGTTATCTATCCACTTTGTTGAAAGAAAAATTCCTAATCCTTTTTGAGAATAACTCAAGGTTGAATAAATGGCTTGTCCTTTTTTATAGATATAATCATTTGTAGCATTTGGGTCGGTACCTTTTTCTGCATACTCAGCATAAAAGTTGAAACCTCCATGGGCTATGTTTGTACGAGCTGCCCATGATCCTACATTGTTTGGATACACAAGTTGGTAGGTTTTTTGATTAATCATTTCAATAAGTTCGCCAGTAATGGTATCCAATTCAAAATAAGATGAATCAACTGTGTAGGTTGGACTGTTTTGTGTTTTTTCGTATTTGCTCACGAAACTACCCCCAAAACTTACTTTAGTTTTACTTTCAGCCATTGAGCCAAACATATCGTTTAAGTAGAAATCACCATCGATACCTCTTACAATCCCACGATTTCCAGCTTCGTAAGGTTCCCAGAAATAGCGTTGTGTGCCTACCAATCCTTTTAGCATTACACCTTTTGCGGGCGAAAAATGGGCATTAAAACCATAAAAGTTATTATCGTACCCCAGCGTCCATTCTTCCCAACCCCGAAGTATTAGTCCACTGCCAAATTGTTCATAAAAATGTCCTGCCGTCATTTCAAGTGTACCCACTTTATATTTTGCAAACCAATATGGAATACCCACTCCTTCATATCGATCATCGAAACCAAGCATAGGGTTCAGGTAACTTTCAAAGCGTAAGCCAGTCGAAAAATCGCCATTGGTGTAAATGAAATTCCCATAAGCATTCATACCAAATTTACGAAAATTGAGTGTTGAATCAGTAATTCCTAATTTGTCATCTTCGCTGTAATACTGTGCATCCATCTGAATGTTTCCATTCACTCTTCCACCCTCCAGGAAATTTTGGGAATAGGTGGTTATAGAAATAAAAACAAAAATTACAGTTATTGATTTTAATAGTATTGTTTTCAAAGCTGTTAAGTTTTTAGTTAATCAATATTTTCTCCGTTTACAAGCTTTTCAACAATCTCGATATATTCGGTTTCATCACCTTCGAGGTAGCCAATGTGCTGCCATACTACATTACCATTTCCATCGATAATAAATGTGTGTGGCGGAATGTTTACATTCATCGAACGTTTGAGATCGCCATTGGGGTCGAGCAGGACATCAAACTCCCAGCCTTTCCCATTTACTGTTGGAAGTACCCGTTTACTCGATCGGGCGTTATCGATAGAAATGGCATAGAGTTTTACTCCGGTTTCTTCAACCCACTCTTCATAAACATCATTTATAGCATCATGTTCTTTCATACATGGTTTGCACCACGTAGCCCAAAAAGTCATAATAATAGGTTTGCCATCATTGTGGATGTCTTTTGTGTTGAAAGGTTCGCCACTTATGTTTTGCAAATTAACATCAGGAAGCTTGAAAATTACTTTATTTCCATCCTGGCTAAATACTGAAGTTGTGAAAAGCAAGATTAATGAAACGAGCAAATAGTTTTTCATAGTTAAGAATTTAGATAGTGAATGATTTAATTCTTCAAAAATAAATTTATTAGTTGAATTATAGTTTTATAAAATATAGGTTTCCAGTAATTTAGATTCAGTCGAAGGATGGATTTCAATTTTATTTATTTCATTGGGTATGAGCATGCACTCACCCATCTGTAACTCAGTAGTGCCTTCAGGGTATTTTATTGTCATTTTACCCTGAACACAAGTGTAGATAATAAATGAATCGAGTTCTTCATAATTTTTTGAAATGGCTTTATCAAGGTGCAGAACATTGGTAGTAAAATAGGTTTCGTTTACTGCTTCTACACTTTGGTTTTTTATCCGTGGATAGTTGCTTTTGTATTCGTCATAAACATTATAGTCGATAGCCTCTAATGCTTGTTCGGTGTGTAATTCCCGCGATTCACCTTTATTATTCACTCTGTCCCAATCGTAAATTCGATATGTAGTATCTGAGGTTTGTTGAATTTCGGCCAACAAAATCCCCGGGCCTAAGGCATGTACTCTGCCTGCCGGCATATAGTAAATGTCGTTAGCTTGTACTTTTTCAAAATTCAGGATATTTTTAAGAGATTTATTAGTGAGGTGGTCAATATAAATTTTTTGATTTACTTTTTTGCTGAAACCACTTATTAGCTCCGCATTATTATTGGCACTTATGATGTACCACATTTCTGTTTTTCCGTTACCAAGACCTCTTTTTTGTGCCAACGCATCATCAGGGTGAACCTGGATAGACAGCCAATCGTTGGCATCGATAAACTTTACCAGAATTGGAAATTCATTTTTGTATTTTTCATAAACCTTGCTGCCTACCAGATCGTCCATGTACACTTGTACCAGTTCGTTTAATTCATTACCAGCCAAAAATCCATCAGCAACTACAGTTTCGTTATCCTTTACACCCGAAAGCACCCAGGCCTCACCGCAATTGGAGAGGTTTCCGTAATCCATACCTAACACAGTATTTATCATTTTACCGCCCCAGATTTTATCTCTGAATCCGGGTCGGAATTTTAGTGGATAGAGTTTTTCCATTCTTTTGTATTCTTTTAGTTCAACAAATTATTACAATAAAAAAACGAAGATATCTGATTTTATGAACATTTCAAACGATCTCATAAATAACTTAATTGCCTTTAGTAAAGATTTACATAAGTATCATGAGCTTTGTAAAAAAGAACATGAAATCACAAAGGAAATTTACCCGGCTACCGATAAAATATTCTGATTAACCCAGTATGGGTTACGCTATTGTAGCACTGGTTAATTTGATGACTGCTCTACAACCCGGTATGGGTTGAGTTATATGTTTTAGCAATGTTTACTAATATATTTAAATTATAGCGAAACCCATACGGGGTTTTGAATTCATTTACATTGAAAATATCTAAACTACAATAGCAGCAACCCATACTGGGTTCAAGAGGAGAGATGTGTTTGCTCCTCCTCCATTTAATGCCTAAATTATTTTGTGAATTTCCAAGACCCTATTTTCATAACCTAATGGCTATGCACACGTGCAGGACTCTAAATGCATAATAAATTGATAATTAGTAGAGTCCAATTTTATGCGGGTTGCCAGAAATTTTAACCGGATTATCTGATTCCTTTTAAAGGAAAAGAATACCCTTAATTGATTATGCTTTCCCAAAGATTTTTTTGAACATCGACTTTTTATCCGACCCGTTATCATCCGAATAATATCCATACCCATAGCCGTAACCATACCCATATCCATATCCGTAACCATATCCGTAACCATATCCATATCCGTAGCCGTAAGAACCTTTTCCGAGTTTTACATCATTGATAAGAATATAGGTGTTGGGAAGCTTGCGATTTTCGATATCTTTAATAATCGATTCAAAGATTTTTTTATTGGTATAATTCTGGCGAACCAGGAACAGGTTGGCATTGGTGTATTTCATCATTAGGAATGCATCGGTAACTAATCCAACCGGTGGTGAGTCAAGAATGATATAGTCATATTTTTCCTTAACAAGTGCCATCAGCTCATCGTTTTTATCAGAGGCAATGAGCTCAGCCGGGTTTGGAGGTACCGGACCGGCCATAATAATATCAAGGTTTTTAACCGGCGATGTTTGAACTATATCTTCAAATTTACTTTTATTTATAAGATATGAGCTAATTCCCTCTGTATTAGTCAACCCAAAGTCCTGATAGATTTTTGGTTTTCTGAGATCGTAGCCCATCAGTAAAGTTTTCTTGTTGTACATCGCAAAGATGCAGGCAATATTTATGGAAGTAAATGTTTTTCCGGCACCAACCATATCTGATGTTACCAGAACGGTTTGTTGATCCATACCCTTAGTTAAATATTGCAGGTTTGTTCTAATGGATCTGAAAGATTCGGCAATAGATGATTTTGGTGACTCAGAAACAACAAGAGCGGTTTCTTTATTATTATGAATGATATGACCAACAATTGGCAGGTTGGTTAGTTTTTCAATATCTTTCCTTTCGATGATCTTATCGTTAAAATAATCTTTTCCGAGAATATATGCAACCGGAAGAATCAGACCCAACATCAAAGCTATGAGGTAGTTCAGGCTTTTCTTAGGGTACACCGGCGTATCATCATCGCCACGGGCAATATCAATAATCTCATTGTCAGGCAAGTTCGAAGCTTTTACAATTTGAGCTTCCGAGCGTTTCTGGAGCAGGAATGTGTATAGGGCATCGTTGAGTTTAAACTTACGCTCAATTCCAAATAGCTGACGTTGTGTTTCAGGTAAACGGGATACTTCTTTTTCAAGCTTAAAAATTCTTTCATCAATCGATTCAATGGAAATTTCAGAAGTATTGATAATGCTTGACAGGTTCTCAAGAATAGTCGTTTTGGTTGTTCTTATACGTTGATCAATGGCAGCAACCACCGGGTTTTTTTCAGAAGAAGAAAACAGGATGTCGGCTCTTTCGGCATATAGTTCGGCCAGTCCGCTAATTAATTGTGATAGCAGGGGGTCTTCAATTCCCATTGATGAGGGGATGATAACATCATCAATATTATCTTTATTTCTACTGAGATAATCCTGAAGGTTTCGGTAATATTTTGCTTTAATAATGAACTGCGCTTTTTCTTCCTCAAATTTCTGCATGTTTTCAAAAACCTGATTTGCTTTAAAATCAAGATCCATGACTTCGTTGTTAATTCTAAAATTCTGTAGTCTCGTTTCAGCAAAAGTTAGCGAATCAGTAATATCCACCAGTTCCGAATCGATAAAACGAATAGTATTATCGGCTATCTGGTTCTTTTTCTCGATTCCTCTGAGTAGGTATTGACGCGTTAATTCATTGAGGTAATCGCTCAATTTTTGTTGATTGTCGCCTTTTATCGAAATTTCAATAATAGAAGCTTCCCTGTTTATTGGCTCTAATTGAGTGCTTCTGAAAGTAGATATGAGGCCTTTGTAATCGCTAAAAACAAATGAAAGATTTTTATCAATAAAGTCTGAATTGAATTCTTCGGTAAGGAATATTGTAAATTTGAAAAGGTTGTTTGTAACCACTTCACCAAAATTATGTTCTTCGTTAATTAAAATCGACTCTTCAATTTTTCTTATATCTTTTTTTTCAGTAAAATTGTATAATGTGGCTTTTTCGGTTTGAACTGTAAGACGATATTTTTTATTACTAAGAATAAACAAATTGAACTTAATATTTTTTGGCTGTGCATGCTCCAAATCCATTTCAATCAGTATTGGTGAAGATTTATATAATTCGTGTGTAACAAAATTATCTTCTTCAAAGTATGATATCTCAAAATTCAGGTTGTTTATTGTTCTTTCAGCCAACGAATAGGAATTGATAATTCCCATTTCGTTCTCCAGGTTTTGTTGATTATTCATTAACCCAAGTCCTATCAAATTCTGATTGACTTTATCATCCTTAATCAGAACCGTGGTTTTTACCTCAAATACCGGCTTTGTATATTTGTTGAACAAAAAAGCGATAACAAGGGAAACAAAGACGGTGAGGGCAAAGAAATACCAGAATCTAAAAAACTTAAAAAACAGTGCTTTAATGTCAATTGATTCTTCCTGATCAAACTGTTGTGTATTGTTGTAATTTGTATCCACAGCTTTTGCTAATTAGTTTGAAAGAAATTAATTAATAGTAATGTTGTTGAAATGGTTGTTAAAATAAGGGCATAAGGAAATTGGTTAAAGGCAAAGTTTTTTCCCTTAATTGGTGGAACATAAATAATGTCGTTGGGCTGAATATAAAAATACTCACTTTCGAGGATTGAAACATCATTTAGGTTTATCCTTTTTGTTTTTGTTCCGGTTTGAGTTTCTCTAATTATTATTATTTGGTCTCTTTTGGCAAAATTGGTCAAATCGCCTGCCATTGCTATTGCCTCGAGAATAGTTAATTTGTTTTGATAAACATTAATCTGTCCGGCACGTTTAACTTCCCCTAAAGCAGCTATCTTGAAAAGTGCCAATCTAACAACAACCGTCGATTCTTTGATGTAATCCTTTACGATACTCGAAATCAAATCTTTTGCTTCTTCAATAGTGAGATCCTTGAGGTAAATGCTTCCTACAAAAGGAAAGTCAATATATCCGGCCTCCGACACAAGAAAACTATTCAGATAAATACCGGCATCGGTGTAATAGTTGGTGCTGTTTCGGGCTTGGTCATCACTAAAAATGTTCTCACTTGTGGCTAACACACTTCTAACTTTTATGTAAAGATTGTCGCCGGGTTGTATTCTGTACAGAGTAAGATCAGTTTTAAAATGGGTGCGAATGGTATCGGTTTTTTCAACCTGTTGCTGAAGATATTCAATTCGCTTCATGGGAATGCACGATGAAAAAACCAGTGCAAAAACAAAAATAAAAGTTATAGCCCGTAAGGTAAAGTGTGTGGTTCGGTTCATCTACTATTAATTATCTGATTTGTTGATACTATTTACTTTAATGAAGCGCAAAAATAGTTTTATTTATCTAAAAGTCTAATTTTTTAGGTTGTTAATGCAGGTGATAAAACATGGTTTTGTTGATTTTTTTTATAAAAATTCCCGATCAAAATTTGTTATTGAATAAGATTAATTAATTATTTTACTTTTGCCGCGAAAAATATAAAGGAGTAAGTATGTCGAAAAATTTGGTAATAGTTGAGTCACCTGCCAAAGCAAAAACGATCGAGAAATTTCTCGGAAAAGATTTTACAGTGAAATCCAGCTTTGGGCATGTAAGAGATTTGTCGAAAAAGCAATTGGGTGTGGATATTGAAAACAATTTCAAACCCAATTATGTGGTCTCTGACGATAAGAAAAAGGTTATTAATGAGTTAAAAAAATTGGCAAAAAATGCAGAAATGGTTTGGCTTGCAACGGATGAAGACCGCGAAGGAGAAGCCATATCCTGGCATTTGTACGAAACTTTAAACCTTACACAAGAAAAAACAAAACGTATAGTTTTCCACGAAATCACAGAATCTGCTATTACAAGTGCAATTAAAGAACCACGAAGTATCGACATGCATGTGGTTGATGCACAACAGGCACGTCGTGTTCTGGATAGATTGGTGGGCTTTGAATTGTCGCCGGTTCTGTGGCGAAAAGTAAAGCCGGCACTCTCGGCAGGGCGAGTACAATCAGTAGCGGTAAGGCTAATTGTAGAACGTGAGGAAGATATTAAAGGGTTTAAGATAACCCCGTTTTTTCGTGTTACTGCCGAGTTTAGGGTTGAAGGAGCAGGTCGTTCAAGTATTCTAAAAGCTGAGTTGCCATCAAGGTTTAATACCCGGAAAGATGCACTCGAATTTTTGAACAAATGTGTAGGTGCTGATTTTTCGGTAGCTGCTATCGAAAAAAAACCTGCACAAAAATCACCCGCTCCACCATTTACTACTTCAACATTACAACAGGAGGCGAGCAGAAAACTTGGATTTGGTGTTTCCAAAACCATGTCGGTTGCCCAGCAATTGTACGAATCGGGTAGAATAACGTATATGAGGACTGACTCAGTAAACTTATCGGGTCTTGCTCTGGGCATGGCAAAAAATCAGATTATTGAACTTTTTGGCGAAAAGTATCATAAATTCCGAAAATATACCACCAAGGTCAAAGGTGCACAAGAGGCTCACGAAGCCATTCGCCCATCGTACTTAAACACACCAAAAATATCCGGAACCAATGATCAACAAAAACTTTACAGCCTAATCTGGAAGCGAACCATTGCATCGCAAATGAGCAACGCAAAACTTGAGAGGACTATCGTGAATGTAGATATTTCGACCACACACGAAAAATTTACAGCCAAAGGTGAGGTGTTGTTGTTTGATGGATTCTTAAAAGTGTATTTCGAATCTACAGATGATGATCATAGCGAAGAAGCGGCGGGAGTTTTGCCCCCATTAAAGATGGGTCAAAATTTACCTCTCATCAAAATTGATGCTACCGAAAGGTTTACACAGCCACCTGCCAGATTTGCTGAGGCCAGTCTTGTAAAAAAACTTGAGGAACTTGGTATTGGTCGGCCGTCAACTTATGCCCCCATTATTTCTACTATTCAAAAAAGAGAGTATGTAGTTAAAGGCGATCGCGATGGTGTGCCAAGAGAATATGAAATATTAACATTGAAAAACAATAAAATTGCCGAGGCTAAAAGTGTTGAAAAAACAGGGCAGATAAAGGGAAAGCTGGTTCCAACAGATATTGGCAATGTTGTTAACAAGTTCTTAATGCAGAATTTTATCAATATTATGGATTATAATTTCACCGCGAAGGTAGAAAAGGAATTTGATGAAATTTCGCTTGGTCAAAAGCAATGGAATACTATGATTGACAATTTTTACAAGCCATTTCATAAAACCGTTGAAGATACTTTAGAGCATACAGAAAAGTTTAGTGGAGAAAAACTTTTGGGTCAGGATCCTGAAACAGGTAAAAATGTTTTTGCAAAGATTGGTCGTTTTGGTCCCATGATTCAGATGGGTGATACCGAAAGTGAAGAGAAGCCAAGATTTGCTTCGCTTAGAAAAGGGCAATCTTTGGATACGATCACGTTGGAGGAGGCTCTTCAATCATTTGAATTCCCAAGAATAGTTGGAATGTACGAAGATGCTGAAATGGCTGTTGCCATTGGTCGCTTTGGGCCTTATGTAAAACACCAGTCAAAGTTTTTCTCTTTAGCAAAAACCGATGACCCAATGACTGTAAATGCTGAAAGGGCTGTTGAAATTATCGAAGAAAAGAGAAAGAAAGATCGCGAAAGAACCATTAAAGTTTTTGAAGAAGATGAGTCGATAAAAATACTTAAAGGACGTTGGGGACCCTATATTGTAGCAGGTAAATCGAACATTAAAATCCCGAAAGGAACTGAACCCGCAGAATTGCAATTTGATCAGGTGAAAAAAATTATTGAGGAGGCTGAAAAGAAAGGCACAAAAAAGAGTCCTGCCCGAAAAACTACCAAAGCCAAATCTACCACCGCAACCAAAACAAAAAGAGCAAAAACTACTACGGCAAAAAAGACTACAAAGGCAAAGAAATAAATTCACACCAAAATAGGATTGATGGAGATTTCAATTTATTTTGAACCTGTAAATTCCGAAAAAATCCAGTTCAATTCTGGCAATTCGCGGAATTGTATCGGACACCAAATTGTACATATCGATGAGAGTTCTACTGATGAACAGTTAAACGAATTCGATGCAGTTCTTGTTGGTATAAACGAGGACAGAAATTCAATAAACAATCAGGGTTGTGCAAATGCTCCTGACGAAATTCGCAAATATTTGTATCAACTTTCTTCGGGAAAAAACAAGCTTAAAATTGGTGATCTTGGAAATATTCGTAGCGGCGAACAATTAAGCGATACATATTTTGCGATAAAATCTACAGTTCTGCGTTTGTTGAATACAAATGCAAAACTTGTAATTCTTGGAGGTAGTCAGGACTTAACTTTCCCGGTTTATCTGGGGTATGAGGAAGCCGGAAAAATAATTAATCTGGTAAGTGTTGATGCCCGATTTGATAACGACAAGGCAGATGATTCAACAAATGCTCGTTCCTATCTCTCGAAAATTATTTACCGAAAACCTAATTTCCTGTTCAATTTTGCTAACATCGGATATCAAACATATTTTGTTGATCAGAATGATATCAAATTGCTTGATGACCTGTATTTTGATGCTTTTCGTCTTGGTGTAGTGCGTCAGGATATTGAGGAAACCGAACCGGTGATTCGCAATGCAGATTTTTTAAGCTTTGATATTTCATCAGTCAGGCATTCCGATGCTCCCGGAAATTATAACTCATCTCCCAACGGGTTTTATGGCGAAGAAGTTTGCCAGTTAATTCGTTATGCCGGTCTTTCATCCAAACTTACATCTATCGGGTTTTTCGAAACCAATCCATTATTCGACCCATTGGGACAAACCTCTCACCTCGTTGCACAAATGGTATGGTATTTTCTGGATGGTCTTTCCGGTAGAATTAATGATTACCCCGATAAAAATGCTGATGATTTTATCAAATATATTGTTACTACCAAAGGCATCGACAACGATTTGATTTTTTACAAGAGTAAAATAACCGATCGGTGGTGGATGCAATTGCCGATAAGCCGCGAAAAGGAAAAACACCTTTACCGTCACATCATGGTTCCATGTTCGTACAACGATTACCTGAAGGCTTGCAACAGCGAAATTCCGGATCGTTGGTGGAAAGCTTACCAAAAGCTAATGTAATCCGTTGTACCTTTGTTCGTTGTATTTTCAATTCATTTATAATTTGCTCTAATGTATATTGCTTCACTTGTTTCAGGAGGGGTCGATAGTTCTGTTACCATTCACCTTTTAAAAGAACAGGGATTCGACCCACATATTTTTTACATTAAAATAGGGTTGGAGGATGACCCGGCATGGGTTAGTTGTCCGTTGGATGAGGATATCGAAATTGTTACATACATTGCAAAAAAGTATGGCTGTAAGCTCGATATAATCTCCTTACAGCAAGAGTATTGGGAAAGAGTGATTTCCTATACAATCGAATCAGTGAAAAAAGGACTTACGCCCAATCCTGATATGATGTGTAATAAAATGATCAAATTCGGATCGTTTGAAGAAAAGTACGGAAAGGATTTTGATCTGATTTCAACAGGACATTATGCATCCACAAGGATGATAAATAATGTAAAGTATCTTGGTACAGCTAAAGATGCTTTTAAAGATCAATCTTATTTTCTTGGGCAAATAAGCAAAAAACAGTTATCAAAGCTCACATTCCCGCTTGGCAATATGCTCAAATCAGAGGTGAGGCAAAAAGCCGAAGAGGCTGCCCTGCCTTCAGCTCAACGAAAAGATAGTCAGGGTATTTGTTTTTTGGGTAAGATCAATTACAACGATTTCATTAAACGTTATGTTGGTGAAAATCCCGGTAAAATTATCGAATTGGAAACCGGTAAAATATTAGGAGATCATAACGGAATATGGTTTCATACCATAGGTCAGCGCAAAGGCCTAGGTTTAAGTCAGGGTCCCTGGTTTGTGGTTGATAAAAGTCTTGAAGAAAATATTGTGTATGTTTCCAATGGGTACGATCCTGCGAAACAATATAAAGATGTGGTAAAATTATCGCACTTCCAATTTATTAACGAAAAACCTGACAGGGATTATACTTCCGAACAGTCTGTAAAATTCAAAATCCGGCATCAGCCCGAATTTTCTCAAGGTGTTTTTGTTCGCGAAAATGATCAGCATGTAATCTACTCTGAAAAACCCTTGCAGGGTGTTGCTCCCGGACAGTTTGGTGTTGTATATACTCCCGATGCACTGGTGTGTTTGGGTAGTGGTGTCATTTCAAATTGAATCATCAATAATGAATAACCATAGCCTCATTCACAGGTTTAAATGGAAATCCTTCTCTTTTTTGCACCGATGGTATTTTTTTTACCTGCTTATTTTTTTGGTGCTTGTTACTTTTACATGCAAAGAAGAAGAGACTCCAAAACCCGGAAACCCGGATGATTTGGTGTACGAAGGTAAATGGATCGGAAATACAACACAAATGAAACTTGCAGAATTTGAAATTGAGAATATCAGTAACAGGCTCAAATTGTAAACCTCAAAATTGGGTATTTAATTGATACAAGGTTACTAAAATAAAAAACCCGGCTTATTTGGCCGGGTTTTTTTGTGTATTCAGATGTTATAATTTCTATTCATCTTCTTCTTGTTGCTCTTCATATTCTTTAAGTAGTTGTATTTGAACATCGCCGGGTACCGGTGAATATTCAGCAAATTTGAGAGAGTACATCGCACGTCCGCTTGTGATCGAACTTAGTGCAGTAGAATATCGATTCATCTCAGCCAAAGGCACCTTTGCTTTAATTATTTGATAGTTTCCATCGGCATCCATACCCATTATTATAGCACGGCGACCCTGGAGGTCAGTCATTACATCTCCCATTTTTTCTTCCGGAACAATAACCTCCACATCATAAATAGGTTCAAGGATTTTTGCTCCTGCATTTTTAAAGGCTTCACGAAATGCATGACGGGCTGCTAACTTAAACGAAAGTTCGTTCGAATCAACAGGATGCATTTTGCCATCGTAAACATAAACTACAATATCACGTGCATAAGAACCGGTTAACGGGCCATCTTCAATTTTTTCCATCAATCCCTTCATAATAGCAGGCAGGAAACGAGCATCGATAGCACCACCAACAATACAATTGTTTAAAATGAGTTTGCCGCCCCAATCCAGAATTACCTCATCGGTTTTACGAACCGGGAATTCTTTGGTGTATGCCATTCCTTCGGTGTAAGGCTCAATCATCATGTGTACCTCACCAAACTGACCTGCACCACCCGATTGTTTTTTGTGTCGGTAAGTGGCTTTTGCGCTCTTGGTAATTGTTTCGCGGTAAGGGATTTTAGGTACAATATATTCCAAAGGTACTTTTTCCAGGTTTTCAACCATCCATTTTATAAGGTTGAGGTGAAGTTCTCCCATGCCACCTGCAATCATCTGGCGCAATTCTTTTGAATAGCTAATGCTGAATGTTTTATCCACTTTATTCATTTGGTGGAGTGCAACACCCAATTTTTCGTCATCAGCCGAACTAACCGCTTTTACAGCCATGCTTATTTTTGGATCAGGAAACACCATGGGTTCAACAGCATCCTCTGTACATTTGGGTGTAGTTAGAGATTCGTTTGTAGATGAGTTTTTAAGTTTGATGGTAGAGCCAATATCACCGGAAACAATTTTCGATACTTTTTCACGGGTCTTTTTTCCGGCCATTACAAATAGCTGCGACAGGCGTTCTTTAGTGTCGTTTGTGGAATTAATAAGATCGTTACCTTCGGCAATTTCGCCATTATAAACTTTAAAGAATGAAACCTCACCAAGATGTGATTCGATTACAGTTTTAAATATAAACAACGATGTAGGTGCTGTGGGGTCATAATTTAGTTCTTTACCTTCGATGGTTTTGGCAGCAGGCATTTCGTTTGGTGCAGGTGCCGAATTATTAATAAACTCCATCAATCTGTGAACACCCATATTATGTTTTGCATTGATGCAAAATACCGGAAATAATCCTCTCGTTACAAGCCCTTGCTTTATACCACGATCCATTTCTGCTTCGGTTAGCGTACCGTTTTCAAAAAAGATTTCCATCAACTCCTCGTCGCTTTCAGCAGCTTTTTCGATTAACTCAGCCTGAAGTTCTTCGGCCTTACCTTTTTCTGAATCAGGAATGTTAAGTTCTTCGGGGGTTCCACCATCTTCGGGGAACTTGTATAATTTCATTTTAATAAGGTCGATCACCTGGTTGAAACCAATACCTGTATTTACCGGGTACTGACATACAGTTACATTGCTGCCAAATTGTGATTTTAGCTGACGCAGTGTCTCTTCAAAATTTGATTTTTCATGTTCAAGATGGTTCACTGCAAAAATTACCGGAGTATTTGTTCCTGAAGTATATCTCCAGCTAATTTCTGCACCTACTTCCACACC
Organism: Bacteroidales bacterium; assembly: GCA_029939965.1. Classification (GTDB taxonomy): domain Bacteria; phylum Bacteroidota; class Bacteroidia; order Bacteroidales; family 4484-276; genus SABY01. The sequence continues at coordinate 14,024 of JAOZRY010000002.1, forward strand.
ATTTTGTGCGTTTATTACCATCACACCGGTATCGGCAACTTTAAGTGCCGAAATCACTTCACCCACGAAATCATCAAATCCGGGGGTATCTATAATATTTATTTTCTTTCCTTGAAACTCAGCATACAACACTGTTGAAGAAACTGAGTTCTGGCGTTCGTGTTCTATTTCTCTATAATCGGAAACAGTATTTTTATCGTCAACAGATCCTCTTCTGTTAATTAGTCCTCCTTCAAAGATCATGCACTCCGAAAGTGTGGTTTTTCCGGATTTAGCTCCACCAACGAGAGCAATATTACGAATTTCATCAGTTTGATATACTTTCATTTTTAGCAAATAAATATTAAAATGTTAAAATCTATGTTTACCTGTTTTTTTGAGGTCAGCAAAAATATAAAAAACTGATTAATAATTAAGAAAGATAGTGCTTAATTATAAAATTGTTGTAAGAAGGGTTCGATTTATTGTGGTTGATGAGGTTAAAAAAAATATTTATTCCCGGCTCGTAGGAGCAGTGAAAACCATAAAATACTCCTCTCTCATCCTGAAAGATGCTGATTCCGGAATTTTTTTTGCAGTTAGCCTGATTAATTTATAAGTTTTTCGTCACGAGAAGTCAAAACACAAAGAGTAAAGGTGAGCACAGTCTCAATAGTTTTTGGGATTCGACTCACAAAAATAGCCATAGCTATTTCTATAATCGGAAATAGAGCATTGCCTTTAATCAAAGTAGTTTGGATCAATTTGTGAATTAATCAGGTTAGATGTCCGAATCGTTTTTTTGATGTGTTAATCCCCAACTTAAAATTAACATTCCTCCAAGCACAATCGGTAAAAGGGAAATAGCAAATGCAGGCCATTGAAAATTGGATGCTGTGATACCAAAAAAGTAAAACATGCTAAATCCTAACAATACAATTAAAATACCACCACCAAGTTTCCACTTTCCGGCAAGATAAACTAAGGCAAGAAACAATACCCAGGGTAGAGCATTGGGGCTGTTTTTAATAATACCCATAAATCCTCCACCAAACGATTCTGATCCTGAAAGCAAGGCAAAAATAAAAATCAATATCCCAAAAATCCAAAGAATGATCAGGGAGGTTTTTCCAATTATCCGACCTGTGTTTTGTTTGTTTTTCATTATTATTATTTTAAAAGGTAAAGCTATCATTTAAACAGTCAGAACTCCTTTACTTTCCGTAAACTATATTGTTGCAATGCCAGTGTCATTTATTATATGTTGTGTTGCCCCGCTCTAAAGAACGGGGCAATTGAACCCTGTTTCATGTTTACGAATTATGAAATGCGACAATTCTATTTTACGAATAAAGTGGCATAGCAGATCGACCTATAGAGCTAATGTAAGGATTTCTGTTAGTAAAAAATTTAAATATTCCGGACGACATTATAATAATGCAACATAGCAGCAAGACATACTAATAATATTGAGAAGTTATTTTTGAGCAAGTAAAAAACAAAACTCCATATTTCCGTGGCATATGCAAATGCAACCAAAACTATGATTATCAAAGTTGGGCAAATACATCTTATTTATGCTAAACATGTAAAGTTTTAATAAAAAAATCCCTTTCATATTTTCCACCATTATAAAGTGATTATTTTTGCACCCGTATTTCTAAAAACAACATTATTTTATTATGGAAAAATTAAAACGAACAAAGGTTGCAGATTTACTCAAAAGTACTGAGTACGACAAAATGGTAAATGTAAAAGGCTGGGCCAGGTCGCATCGCGGAAGCGGAAAGATTTCATTTATTGCACTTAATGATGGTTCCATCATTCATAATATTCAAATTGTTGTTGAAAGAGAAAATTTTGATCAGGATATGTTAAAGGGTGTTACCAATGGAGCCGGAATTTCTGTTGATGGCAAGTTGGTAAAGTCGATGGGAAAAGGGCAGAGTGTAGAGATTGTTGCCACCGAAATCGAATTGTATGGAACTGTTGATCAGGAAACATATCCCTTACAGAAAAAAGGTCATAGTATGGAATTTTTGCGTACAATTGCACACCTTCGTCCTCGTACCAATACTTTTGGGGCAGTGCTCAGGATTCGTCATGCGCTGGCGTATGCTGTTCACAAGTATTACAACGACAGGGGATTTTATTACCTGCATACACCCATCGTTACCGGATCGGATGCCGAGGGTGCCGGCGAAATGTTTCGGGTTACAACGCTTGATCCCAAACAGCCACCACTCAACCAAGATGGTAGCGTAAATTATAAGGAAGATTTTTTTGGTAAAGCCACAAATCTTACCGTATCAGGGCAGCTCGAAGGTGAGTTGGGAGCTTTGGCACTTTCGCAGGTATATACATTCGGCCCCACTTTTAGAGCCGAAAACTCAAATACTCCGCGTCACCTCGCCGAGTTTTGGATGATTGAACCCGAAATGGCTTTTTACGACATTAATGATAACATGGATTTGGCCGAAGATTTTTTAAAATACCTGGTGCAATACGCACTCGATAATTGCATGGCTGATCTTGAGTTCCTCAACAAAATGTTCGATAAACAATTAATCCAGAGACTTCAGTCGATTGTAAAAGTTAAATACAAGCGGCTTACATACACGGAGGCTATCGTGATACTCGAAAAATCGGGTAGGAAATTTGAATTTCCGGTAAGTTGGGGCATTGATTTGCAATCCGAACACGAACGTTATCTTGTGGAGCAGCATTTTAAAAGGCCGGTAATTCTAACCGACTATCCCAAAAACATCAAGGCTTTTTACATGAAGCAAAATGATGATGGTAAAACAGTAAGGGCCATGGATGTATTATTCCCAAACATTGGTGAAATTATTGGTGGTTCGCAACGAGAAGAAATTTTAGAGCGCTTGTTAACCCGAATTAAGGAAATGGAAATACCCATAGAAACAATGTGGTGGTACATCGACACCCGAAAATTTGGTACGGTTCCACACAGTGGATTTGGTTTGGGGTTTGAACGGATGGTATTATTTATTACCGGCATGAAAAATATCAGGGATGTGATTCCTTTCCCACGAACACCAAATAATGCAGAGTTTTAGAAAAAAAACGCATTAATTTTTAAAAAGTAATTGCTACCAATAAATTTTGTTTTAAATTTACAGTATCGAATAAAAATTGATTATGGGTAAACAGGGACTTGTACAAAAAATGGCTTTACAGCATCAGCTTTCACCTCAGCAAATTTTGTTGATGAAACTGTTGCAAGTTCCTACAATGGCTCTCGAACAGCGTATTAAACAAGAGCTTGAAGAGAATCCTGCACTGGAGGATACCGGAGACATTGAAGATGAAATGTCTGAGAATAAAGAGGAGGAATTTGAAAATGAGCTTGACGATAAGGATGGTGATGAATTTGATCTGAACGATTATATTGATGATGATGAGATTCCTTCGTACAAATTGCAGGCTAACAACTATAGTCGCGATGATGAGCGTAAAGAAATTCCGTATGCTTCAGGAACTACCTTTCACGATCTTTTAATGTCGCAACTGGGTTTGCGCAGGTTGAATGAAAAACAGATGGTCATCGCAAAAACAATAATCGGTAACCTCGATGAATCCGGATATTTGCAACGCGATTTAAATGCAATGGTTGATGATCTTGCATTTACACAAAATATCACCACCACTTCCAACGATATTCTTGAGGTGTTACGTATAATACAGGAGCTTGATCCTGTTGGTGTTGGTGCCCGAAACCTCAAGGAATGCCTGCTTATTCAACTCAAACGCAAAAATCAGGAGTACCCCCTTCGCGATTTGGAAATGCCCATCCTGATTGTTGAGCGATATTTTAATGAGTTTACCAAAAAGCATTATGAGAAAATTCTTAAAAAGGCAAAAATTGATGGCACACAGTTGAAAAACGCAATTGAAGAGATTTTAAAATTGAATCCAAAACCAGGTAATTCGATGAATGAGACTGTAAAAACCAATCAGTACATTTCGTCTGACTTTATAATTACAATTAACGATGATAAGCTCGAACTTACCCTTAACTCGAGAAATACACCTGAGCTGAGGCTTAGCAGAACATATTCTGAAATGATTTCGGATTATGCGGCCAATAAGAAAAAGAAAAGTTCGCAGCAAAAAGAAGCCATGTTGTTTGTAAAACGTAAGATCGACTCAGCAAAATGGTTTATTGATGCAATCAGGCAGCGTCAGAATACACTGTTTATTACTATGGAAGCCATCATGAATTATCAGAAAGATTATTTTTTGACCGGAGATGAAACCAAGCTCAGGCCAATGATTCTTAAAGATATTGCCGAAATTGTAAATTTGGATATTTCTACCATTTCGCGTGTGGCCAATAGCAAATATGTACAAACTGTGTATGGTACTTTTCTGCTAAAGAGTTTTTTCTCAGAGTCGATGCAAACCAAGTCGGGCGAAGAGGTATCTACACGACAAATTAAAAAGATATTGCAGGATTGCATTGAAATCGAAGATAAAATTAAGCCTCTTACCGATGAGCAATTAACTAAAATTTTGATGGATAAAGACTACAATATCGCACGAAGAACTGTGGCCAAATACCGTGAACAATTAAACATTCCGGTAGCCCGCCTTCGCAAAGAATTATAATAAACCAGGGTATTCCCACCCAATTTCACATGGAAAAACGATTTGCAAATTTTGTGTCCAGGGTATTTAACCCTTTGATCATTACCACCATTTTTTTATTGATTGTATTTAATTTGCCTTTTCATTTTGCAACCATGATCCCCGAAAAGGCCAAATGGATGATTCTTGGACTGATCATTATTACTACGTTTATTATTCCAGGATTGTTGGTGAATATTTTTGGCATAATGCTCAGTAAAAAAATGGATTTGAAAGGCCGTGAAAGCAGGTTTTTGCCACTGGCAGTAACATCGGTATTTTACTTACTTACATACCATTTGCTAAATCAGATATCACTTTCACCCATATTCAGTTTGTTTATTCTTGGAATTTCAAGCCTTTCGGTTTTTTCGCTTATCGTAATGTTCTTTAGAAATATTAGCCTTTACATGGTGGCAACGGGGGCACTTACGGGAGCTTTTTTAGGATTGTATTTTACCCTTAATGTGAACCTGGCTTTTTATCTCCTGTTATCTTTTGTAATTGCCGGATTGACAGGTTATTCGCGTTTGCTGCTCGAAAAACACAACCCGGTAGATATTTATATTGGTTATTTTGCCGGAGTTGCAATTATGTTATTACACTACATCTATTTGTAATTAGTGTCCGTCTCTAATGTCCCCTAACTTCGTTATGCTTGTGCCGAAAACAAACATTTACAAAAGTAAATGCATTGAAATTCAGCACTTCATCAGCCTCGATCTCAACGATTTATGACATACAATTCCTAAAAAATTGAGTTTTCTTGCAGCCCCTAATTACACATCTGAATAACCAGAATATTTAAGAGTGTCAGGTTTCGGGTTTTTTTGATTAGAAAGGCATGAGAGAAATTCCCACAGAAACCGGATACATGTCTGGTCCTTGATTTTTGGTAAACAAACCGGTTAACGAATAAAACCCGGTAAGGTTTATAAATTTCCAACCGAATCGTCCTGTAATACCGTACCTGAATGTTTCAACATTAGGAACATCTTTAAATTTAACAAATAGCCTATCGGTTGTGCCAAAAAGATAATCATCGCCTTTATACTTGGTATGGCTATCGATGAGGAATCCTATTTTAAATCCTACTGAAGCCCTGATGTCACTTTTGGTTCGTAATCTGAATTCGAAAGGAATATCGAGATACGTATATGAGATTTTGTTCTTCTTGTAATTTGTTCCGGGATACAGGGAGTTTATGGGTACAAGCCCGGATACATTGTTGCTATCTTTAACCACAAAGGCATCGCTGTAAAAATTGTGTGATCCGATTCCACCACCAATTGCAAAACTGAAATTGCTCATTCCCAAGCGGTAATCGTACATCCCTGTAAAATTTATGCCAAGGTTAAAGAATTTGTAATCTACCGAGTCGGGAACACCAACATAAAAATCATTGATAATGGTAAAAACAGCACTCGCTTTTCGTCGCGTGCTTTCATTTATGGTTTGCGAAAACCCCTGGAATCCTACGAATGAAATCAGGATTATTATCAGTGCTCTTTTCATAAAAAAAATTTTAGCAAAAATAGATTTATTCAGGTGGATAAAAAACAAAACCATCAATTATATTCATAATGAATTACTCAACTTGATTTGATAACTGACAAGCAGGCAAAATATTTCGTTGGTTCAAAAAATTGAGGGTATTGCTTTCAGCATACAAAAGCAGCCCTTTTTAGTTAGGACTAAAATATCAGACTTCAAATTATCTGATAATCAATTTATCAATATTCTCCTTCTCCTACAATTTCATTTTCCATACGGTCAAATTTTTTATTTTGTTATTTACAAAGATGCACACTTTTTTTTTAATAGAAAACTTTTGATCTGAAATACTATTTTCGAGGATAAAGCATTAATTTTGAACTAGCCGTTGGAGTTATTAAAGCAGGCTGCAATGTTAGTTTTTTTTTGAATGAATCGATAGTTTTTGAATTTCAATAATATGAATGTTGAAAAGGTTGTACTTGTAGATGAAAAAGATGCACCAATAGGTGAAATGGAAAAAATGGAAGCGCACGAAAATGCCATTCTTCATCGGGCATTTTCCGTTTTTGTTTTTAATGGTAAGAATGAATTACTGCTTCAGCAGCGTGCTTTGAGTAAATATCATTCGCCGGGATTGTGGACCAATACATGCTGTAGCCATCCCCGACCGGGCGAAGCAATTATTGATGCCGGACACAGACGCTTACACGAAGAGATGGGTTTTGACTGCGAAATCGAGAAGATTTTTGATTTTGTTTACAAAGCGAAGTTGGACAAAGGTTTAAGTGAGCACGAGTTTGATCATGTTTTGTTTGGCAGGTTTGTTAATGCACCGGAGATTAACCCAAAGGAAGTTGAAAGCTGGAAATGGATGGGCATGGACGATATTGCAACTGATATGAAAATAAACCCAAAAAATTATACCGTATGGTTTCGCATTGCTTTCGGTAGGGTTCGTGCATTCCTGATAAAGAAATAAACAGAAAGGCTATCGTTATTTTTCCATAATAATGAATTTTATATTGAACCTAAAAAAATGTTAATATTCAGCCAATTAAACCAGTATTAAGTTAATGTTCTGTTAATTCAACAAACAAATTCTATCCGTAATCTCACCACAAATCCAAAAAATCAAATTTACGATCATCAGGAATATTTTTCTATCTTGCACTCATTTTTATGAAACACTATCTGATCGTATTACTGTTAATATTAGTTCTGCCGCCATCAATCACCAGCCAGACAAGCTCCATTTATGATATTCAATATACCACCAATCCCGGCAATGGGACTTACCCGTCGCCACTCGCCGGACAATATGTAACTACCGGTGGAATCGTTACAGCCATTAATTACAATAACAAAAACTATTTTATATCTTCCCCAGCCGGAGGAGCCTGGAATGGTATTTTTATTTACGACGACGAGTATTCCCCGGCAATCGGCGACAGCATCATGATACAGGGTCAGGTTTACGAATACAACGGTTTTACTGAAATTAAAAGCCTGAGTTCATTTTCTGTTGTAAGTTCAGGCAACCCCCTCCCTCCACCGGCCCAGGTTTCCACACAAACAGTTAACAACGAGGAGGCTTATGAAAGTGTTTTTGTGGTGATAAACAACCCGACAGTTAGCCAGGCTTACAATGAATGGGGAGAGTTTAAGGTAAATGATGGAAGCGGCTCATGCTACATCAGTTGTGGCTTTATTGATCTTGAAGATTCCGGTTTCCCAATGGTTTTAAATTATCCCTTTGAAAGTATTAAAGGAGTTATTTCATATTCTTACGGTGGTTTCAGGTTACATCCCCGTGAAGTTACAGACATCCAATCCTCCCCGGAAAACTTTATTCTTTCAGCCGGAGACTTGCATATTTATTTGCAGGAAGAGTTTGACCTTGCTATAAAATTATCCATTCTTAATCAGCCGGGCTCATGTACTGCCTATATCCTGAATTTAGAGTATGATGCTGAGATTATTGAATACATCGGATTTGACATTGGCAATACTTTATCTCAAAATGGAAGCATCGAAGACCAATCTACCCAGGGTAATGTAAGCCTGGGATTTACAGGAGATTTTAATATTAACGGAATCATGACGCTGATTAAACTCAATTTTTTTCCGGTGTCTCCGGGATATACAAACCTCAATATTTTTTCCTCTACTCTTAACGGAAACCCTGCTGAGTTTACTTCTTCCGGCTCTGTTTCCACTACCTTTAATTCTCTATCTATCGGCGATACATTAACTGTAATCCAACGCCCTATTCAAAATATTCCGGCCATTGTAGTTGTCGGCGATGAATTACAAATCGTTTGTGTTGCTCCCGAAAATACCGAAAATTGGGAAGTTGAATTGATACATAATTTGATTTCAGTCCCTCTGGGGGTTTCCACAGCAAATTACAATCATGACCTTCAAATCTGGACCTTGAATGTTATAATCCCGCAAGTTGAACTTTATGAATTATATAGCCTGAAAATTACAGCATCTGACAACATTTATGATGTAAGTAAAAACGCTGTTCAGGTTTTGCCTGTTATTAAAGATCATTATTATTTTGCACATCTTACCGATACACATTTACCGACACACTTTTTTTACGAAGATCCGGAGTCTGCTTACGACACTTCCGAAATGCAGGATTTGCGTGAGGTAATTAACGACATAAATTTGCTTCGCCCTGAATTTGTTTTGTTGACCGGTGATTATATTAACGAAGGGGAGCTGGAAGATTTTGAAAACAGAAGGAATCATACCAAGGCACAGAGAATCCTGTCAGAATTTGAGGTGCCGGTTTATCTGGTGGCCGGCAATCACGATCTGGGCGGTTGGGATGCCACCCCACCCCCACAAGGAACATCGAGAAATGAATGGTGGCGGTTTTTTGGCTGGAAATGGTTGAAATATCCTGTTGGTGAACCTTATTACACACAGGATTATAGTTTCGATTATGGCTCTGTTCATTTCACCGGCCTCGAAGCTTATGTTAATTACGATGGCTATTTATATAATATTTATGGTGAAGAAAGTTTCATCCAGTCGCAATTGCAATGGCTGGAAAATGATTTGATTAATGCAAGCAGCAGCGATGCAAGGGTTGTGTTTTATCACATGGATTTTGCTGACCAGTTAAACCTTGGATCGCTCAACATCGACATGACTTTGTGGGGGCATATACACAGGAATAGTGGAAATATTTACACCACTCCATGGAATCTTGCCACGGCAGCTGTTTGTGATGGCAATAGGGCATTCAGGATAATAAATGTAAACAATGGTGTATTGCAGCCCAACGAAACTAACTATGCCGGATACTCTGGTGAGAACCTAAGCATTGATTACTTCCCATCGAACTCAGGAACTGCTGACAGCGTGATTGCCATCATCCAAAATCAATATGATCTTGATTTTCATAATGGTCTGATAAAATTTGTGATGCCCGGAGGATATTCTGAATATTCTATTCAAAATGGAGAATTGCTTCAGGTGGATGCTTCAGGAAATGCAGCCATTTGTTATGTTAAAGTAAACATTCCGGCAAACGATGATATATCTGTAACGATTAGCACCACTACCAGCTCAGGCTTGTTAGAAAAACAAATTGAAACAGGATTAACTCTTTTTAGGAATTACCCCAATCCATTCAGGTTAGAAACCACAATTCAATTCATGCTTTCAAAGCCTGAAAATATAAAACTCGAAATTTATGATATTTCCGGAAGGTTATTGAATACGATTTTGGATAAAAAAGCAGAAGCCGGATATCACCGGATTTTTTGGAATGGAAAAAATAAAGAAGGTAAGGCAATAAGCGGAAATATTTTCTATTGCAGGGTGGTTTCAGAGCGTGGTTTTATTGATGTGATCAGGTTGGTGAAGATGTAGATTTTTTGAGAAGCAATGATGGAAATCTTGCTGCTTTTCTATATTCAATTGAAAAACAAAAAAGTTGAGAAAATAACAGTTATTCTTCCATCTTCAAATTATTATCGCTCACAATTTTACCTCCTCCCCATAAAATATTTCAAACCTGGCAAAGGACTTTTTCCTTTAAATAAAAAAAAGCCGCCTAAGCGACTTTTTCGATTTAAAAACAACTAAAATCCACCGTGTGTTTATAAAAAGTTATATAAATATTTCATGATTAGTCATTGATTAAACAGGACTTTCGGCTATAATCGTGTAAATACAAAAATAAAATAGTATTTCTGTTTTAGTTATTCATTATTGGCACTAACTTTAATGAAGTGTTATCATATAGTTTAATCTTTTTTTTGTTAATGGTTTCACATGCTTTTGTAACTTGGTTGCTCATTTGTTTGTCCTTTTTATTTAAGTATATCATAATTTCTCTTTTGCTGCCTTTTGTAATCATTCTGCCGGGACGCTTAAATACTTTTGCGATTAGTTTCTCCAAAGTCAATGTTGATCCCGGAAAATATTCATTGAGCACGAACCCGCATAAATTAGCAAAAGCAATCTTATAGTTACTGAGCAACTGATCTAATTCCACATCATTTTCAAAGATATGTTCCTTTTTGCTTATCCGTTCGAGTTCTGCTTTCTGTTTTTTATAAAGAGCTTCAACCCGTTTTTTTTGAGGCTGTAATTTTTCGAGCGTAATTTTTGTTTTCATTTCATTTTTCATCATCGTTTTCTGGACTTCCTCTTTCTTTTTGTAGAATTGTTTCAACTCTTTTAATAAAGTTTTTGTCTTTTTTTTATCCTCTGTTGAAGTAATTTGTTTTTCGGTTTCTCTAATTTGGCGTTCGATTTCCTGTTTTTGCTTTTTGGTTTGCCGGACAATTTGTCCTTGTTGTGTTTTTAATTTAATAATTGTGTCGGCCAGCTCTTTAATACTATCTTGTTTTGAATTTGTTTTTTGCTCAAGTTTTTCTTTGTTGTTTTGGACTACAAGGTTTATTGCCCGAGTTTTTCCAAAACCGTAATTTGTTGACAAATGTACACCGCTGTTCATGTCCCGAAACGAATGTTCCTGATTTGGCCAGTGCTTGTAATAGGTGTCAACAACTGGTTTGGTAGTTAAATTATCTTTGGGCTTATTGGTTACAAAAGCTATATATCTGTCTGTGCCAGACTTTTTATAAAGAACAATACGTGCTTTGTAGTGTTGTTTGGTCTTACTGTTTTTAAGTTGTTTCTCTGCGTCTATATAAACTTCCCCATCAACTTCAATAGTATCTGTTATTGTTATATCAGACAAATCCTGCTTGTATTGGTTATTGTTCAAAATGCAAATATAATAATCATTGCCCGTGAATGTTTCATAAAAATCAACGCTGTTGGCACCGGCATCAAAGATTGAAATACGGCTTATCCTTTCAGGCAATATTTTATCAATTTGTTTGTGCAATATCTTGATAGCGTCCGGCAAGTAAACGTTACCTGAAAAGGTCTGGAACATTATTGGATGCCCCCTGTCGCTATGGACATATACTTGTTCCAAACAACCCATGACGCGCCCCATCATTGTAACTTTTCCTTGTTTGACCCGGTAACTGCTCCATAAAGGTTTGGTATATCCATCAAAGTAATAACAAACTTGTTTTATCGGGCTGCCTGTCTTCCTTTCCCAGAAATGACACCAAAATTGTGCAATTTTGTCAAGCATGGTACTTGACCACAGCAGGTACTTCATTTCCCTGAGATACTTATCTATTGTGTTGCCCTTATAATCGTAACCTGCCAGATATGTCAATTCGTTCCCTAATGTGTCGTTCAGTTCTATAGCCCTGCTGTGGCTGGTAAGGATTGGCAAAAGCAACAACGTTATATTCTTGCGGTATATGGTGGGTGCTTTGACATTAAGTATGTCCAAACGGTTTAAGTCTCTTGTTTGTACCCGGCTTTTTACGCTTAGGAACTTACTGGAAATAAAACCATTGTTTTCATAGTCATATTCACTGTCTGGTTCGTACTTCTTAAATTTCCCTTTCTCATCTTTTATTCCGTTTTGTGACAGGCAGACTAGATTACTTCCCTTTATGGAATTGAACTGTTCTTTAAAATCGTGAGCCATTTCTTGTTGCTCATGTAGCAAATGCCCAATAAACCCAGTTTCCATTATAGCTGCTATTAAAATAAAGGCACCGGCACAAGTCAGCTCATCTTCTTTTTTTAATGCAGGGCGGCCTTGCTTAACCTCAAAGTCCCCTTGTCGTATTATTAGGTTGATATTCGATATTGTATATGATATATTAAACTTCTTCAACACCTTGTCCCTTATTTCTTTTCCAACCAGGGTTGGGTGTTTTTGCTTTATTTTAATTATGTAGTCCCGGATTTTTTCTTTTTTGTCAGGGGCTTTGCACCCTCTTTTATCTATCTTGGAGGCCAGTCCTGATAAACCATCCTTTTCATATTTTGACTTTAAGAAATAATAGGTTTTTGGTTTATATGATAAGCCCGATTCTTTAAATACCATAGTTATTTCTTCCTTTTTATCACGGATCCTCAAAATTGCAGTTTCAAGCAATTTTGCTTGTTCAATCTGCTTATCGGTAAAATCAGAAATTTTCATTGCGCTAAATATTTATTTGATTGTCAGCGCGAAAATACTACACATGAAGTAATTATACAAATTAATTCTAC
>JAOZRY010000694.1 GCA_029939965.1 Bacteroidales bacterium
GAAATATAGTGCATCATGACCGGATCCTTGGCACAGATGGTAACCACTGGAATTTTCCGGTCTTGAAAGTTTCTATATACAAATTCAGCTGATAATGACCCCATGGCAAAAATCAAGTCCACCTGCTTTTTTTCAGCTTTTTTCAGGGCATTCATTCCTATAACCTTATCCTTATTAAAATTAACAATTTCAAATTGAGGGTACAGGTTTTTGTCTGAAAAAAAATTAAAAACCGCCTCTGCTGATGTAACATAGGCGGAAGATTTTTTGGGAATTAGTATTAGAATTTTTTTATCCCTCAACTCCCCGTTTTCCGGTTTTGGAATGACTTCAAATCTTAAAGGATCATTTTCATTGACAATGATTTTCCATTCCTCTGACATATTTTTGGTAAACGGAAACCAGTCCAGCCGATTGCCGGGGGACTTACAAAATCCATTGGATGTTGTATTGAACATAAAAACAAAGAAGATCAATGTCATGGCCATTTTACCGGAAGTTGACCTGATAATAAATAATAGTCCGCAGATAATGATGAAACCACCCATAAAACTTAAAAGCAGGGGATTATAGCCGCTTATCACCAGCAATTGGCCCATAATCAGTGGACCCAGGATATTGCCTGTTCGTTCAAATATCCTGAATATTGAAATCGACGGTCCCTTACCCAGTATTGCCGATGTCCGGGTGTCGGATATATGGATCGTGATGGGTGCTGCAATGAAGCCGTGGGCAAGTCCGAGTATGAGAGAACCTGTCACAAGCAGCAGTCCTGACCAGGCCTGATGGATCATTGGCAGTCCCATGAGGCCAATGATAATAAGACCCAGGCCGCTTCCCTGGTTTCCCCGGAACACAATTTTTTTGGTTTTGCCTGTTTTGTCTGCCAGTTTTGAGGAATATATACTGGAAATTAAAACCCCGGCACTATAGAGCATGAGTACAAACCCGATATCCTCTTTTGCAAAGCCGTTTCTTTCCATTATCAGCGGCAGGGCAAAACAGACCGCTCCGATCATGATCAGTTTGGCATTGACCCCAATTAAAAAGCTGGTTTTCAAATGCTCGATATCTTTCAGCACAGTTTTCACACTATTAATAAATGAGACTTTTGGAGTATGGTCATCTGGAACCAAGGGGCTTGATTCTGTGATTAGATTCAGTTTTGGTACAAATTTTAATACATATGCATATAGAAACAAAGAGATGACCCCACCTGTCACAAAGACCCCAAAGGTATCGAAATAATTGATTGCCAGCGCCCCGATAGCAGTTCCCGCGATCCTGCCGCCGTTGTATTGGATGATGATTATGGCCATGGACTGGGTTTTGCGATTTTCCGGAGTTGCTTTTAAAATATAGGACTGGACGGCTATGAATAAAATACCCTGACAGAGTCCGGCAATAAACCTGACCAGGATGAGGATATAATAGTTGGTGTAAAACGCCATTAACAGACTGGTGATACCGATGAACACCACAGACCATATAAAGGGCTTTCTCTCACCGTATTTCTGGCAGTAATTTGCTGCTGGGAATAAAACCAGGCCATAGGATATAAAGAAAACAGTAAATAGAAAAGATGCGGCATTGGTGGAAACAGTTATATGCTGAGTGATCGTGTTAAAATACTGGGGCAGAAATGATGCATACAACCCTTCAATAAATACACCGAGAAAAAATAATGGTTTGATCAGGGATAGGCATAGCTCCCTTCTCTTGTCCGTGATCACAAGTTCCTGTTGTGCTTTTTTACCGGCAAAGGTGAACAGCAGGTTCAAAAACAGAGCGGCCATGAAAAAGGAAGCCACAAACAGTATCAGACAATTCTTTGAACTTCTCCACAAATTCTTGTAGATGATTTGTTTATCAACCCAGATTGTGATTTCAAAATCATTCAGGTGCTTAGTATATTGGATATAACCCAGGGTTTTGTTAAAGTCTATATTTTCAGTATGAGCCAGGACTTTATTATTTACCTTTAAATTAATATAGCTGATCTCTGTATTCATTTGTTTGTATTTATTAAAAAGTTTATCAATCCCTTTAAAACTGTCTATTTCAAGATCAAGTTTTTTGATGTAGGAAAGTTTATAGGCCAGTGAATTTGTAAGATTCTGGGTTTTTTTAAATATGTTGTCATTATAAATATGAATCAAAGAGTACAAAATAAAAAATGCAACGATGAGTGTTGAAAGTGAAAATATCAGGGTAACCCAGAATTTCTGGTTTTTCAGACGTATTTTATCAATAAGATAAATTACTATCAAAAATAA
>JAOZRY010000695.1 GCA_029939965.1 Bacteroidales bacterium
GATTAACGATTTTTGATTTCAGAAATGTGTGAAGCTCAGACAAATCAAAAATCATTCCCGCACGTGCGGGATTAATCGTTAATCTTAAATCAACAAAAGACAAACTTTACGGACGGACACTAATTAGCGGGTATGTGGGAAGCCTGACCTTTTTTGCCTTATTGGCAAAACCACAAAACCTTCCAGGTTTGAAAAACCTGGAAGGTTTAAACTCAGTTCCACCTATTCAATTATTCTACAATAATCCTGCTTGTTTGTGTACCATTATCGGTCTTCACTTTTACGAAGTAAACTCCTGTACTATAATCAGAGGTATTGATTTTGGTTCGATCATGACCAACATTAAAATGATCAACCACCTGTCCGGTGCTATTCATGATCCACACTTCATCCATTTCGTACCTGCATCCTATTTGAATGTATTCAGAGGCAGGATTTGGATGAATAATTACATCGGTCTGTTCCATTTTAAGGGCAGCAACACCGGTTGTGCCATGTAACCAGCCAATAGATCGAAAAATGAACTCTTTCCTGTCTTCAGGATCAACAATAGAAGCTAATGATACCGTTGAAAAGATTGCCTTATGGGTTCCGGCATCAAACTGAATGGCTGAAACACCCTCAGGATCAGGAAGTATTACATCCATCAGATCTTCACCTTGATGGTCAATGATTTGATCAATATACAAACCATCATCAACTTCTTCGGTGAAGATATCCAATACTGTAAACGCCAAACCCTCTGCATACGATCCGGTTGAACCAACAATGTTTGCGCTGTCGTGAGCCTCAGGTGGTTCAATTTGCCACACATCCTGAGCTACTTCAGTAACCCCCAGGGCATAATAAGGTAATTCATTTTGAGGAATGACGCCACAGTCTTGATAACGGTCCCAAAGATAATCCTGAGCTGATAATAATAATTTGCCATCAAATGCCAGAAGGTATTGCTGCAGGCTGGCGTCATCATTAATAGTCATAGTACCACTTCCAGACCAAACTTCACCAGTAAACCAGAATACCATTGAATAGTTCATCATGGTTTCCCAACCCGGACCATCTTCTTCAAGGTCAACCACTTCATAATAATCGTAATCGTACCCCAGTTCATCAAACACAGGTTGATAAAACTGCCAGACATCAGTAAAATTTTCAGGATTGCCAGTACTACCATCGCGGTCAACACAGAGAATGTTTTGGGCACTCATAAAGTTTGTTGCAACGAAAAATAGCATTAATGATAATGCCATGAATTTGGTAAATTTTTTCATAATAATTTAATTTTTGTTAATATTGATAATTTAAAATCGGCTCAAATATATGAAAAAAAAACACTACTTTCATCTCCAATAGCATGAAACATTCATAAAAAGTAAAAATAATAGGAATGAAATTTTATTATCTCATTGATTAACAACTTTTTTTGTATGTGGTATTCACGTATTTCTTTAGCGAGGACATGTCCGTAATCTGCACCAAAACATTCCCAATTTCTTAGATTCTCAAACTTTGTCAAGCTGGCAGGAAATAGCACCTGTTTACCTATTTCCCTGCTCTTTTTAAATGCTTTGGTGATTTCTGTCTTCACCCACTCGTTATTCATACTGCCATCAGATAGGATTAACAAAAGCTTGTCTGTGTATTTTATGCCAACATCAATTTGTTCGACTACTTTTTTACCTGCTTGCAAATCATGAGGTGCATACCACGCCCTGATTCCTTTATTTTGAAGGTCAGAAAATAAACTTTCTGCAAATTCATGGCCATCAGTCAACTAACTTGATGGCCATTTATTTGTTTGGTAGTGCCTCTCTGAGTGGCCCGGTTATTCCGGATATTCGTATAAAATTGGACATTACTAGTTATCAACTAATTATAAATTCGTGCGTTTGCGGCAATTTTTCTTCGGTTTGTCCATCATTACGGTGGTAGCCGGTAATCCTGTGCTATCAAAAAGCCAAATTTAAAATTCAAAATAATCACTGTTTTATTGGTGGTTCAAAATCAACCCTGACTTCACCGTTGATCAAACGGTTTTCGATGTCCAGCCCACTGAATACCCCCTGAATATCCTTTTCACCTTTGGTTAAGTAATAGGTTTTAATAAAGATTTCTAATTGTGAAAATATCGCAATGCCCACGAAATGAAAACTGAAATGAACAACTGTACCATTATTAAGAATATCAATATTATCCTTTTCTATCAGCACACCTTCGGTTAGTATCTTATTTCAAATATTCTTGTATTATTTGGCAAGAGTTTAATAGTTTAA
>JAOZRY010000696.1 GCA_029939965.1 Bacteroidales bacterium
ATATTCCGATCCTCTTTACATCCAAAAATTAGCTTCCTCAAACCTGGATTTTAGTACCTCACAAACAGTTTTTGTAACCCAGCCTTATACCGTGCAATTTACCAATCTAACACCAAACCCTGATGACTTCGATTTTTTCTGGGACTTTGGCAATGGCGATACTTCCACCGAAGTGCAACCCGAATATACTTATTCCGAAAATGGGGAATATTCAGTTAGTCTGGCAACCACAAATATTACTACCGGATGTTCCGACACTTTAATGAAGGAGAATTATATTTTTTGTTCGGGTACAGGTATCGCAAACAACAATTGTAATGGATTCAAATATTATGTTGATGAAATAAATCAATCGTTACACCTTACTTTTGAAAACCCACCTGATAACTCTACCTTCCGGTTGTGCAGTTTAAATGGAATCGTAAACAGAATATTAGTTTTAACGCAAAAAGTTACTATTATACCATTAAGCGATTTGACATCTGGCGTATATCTATTTGTGATAAACACAAATGATCAGCAAATATCCAGGAAATTTTTAATCAAATAATAATTACTAATTGGAATAACATATATATATTTGCAAGTAAAATTAAGTGTTAATTAATTAAAGAAGTTATGATAAAAAGGACGATCCTTCTCAGTTTTAGCACAAGTATGCTGGTTTTATTGGTCATGGTTAAGGCCTTGGTTGCTCAAATGCCGGTGGTCGATTCCGAAGGCCACGAATTGTTAAAAACAATCGAAAGTAAATCAGGCCAAAAACCCTGTTTTCCAATGGAAGCCTTTGAGCCTGTTAATGAAATGATTTGGACTGGAATTATGGATACCGACTGGAATAATGCAGAAAACTGGGATGGCCTCAGGTTACCGGTTTTCGATGATAATGTTACAATTCCTCAAGGTTTAACTAATTATCCGATAATAAACATTGCTAACGGAGGAGATTGTAATAACCTCAGTGTTGAATCCGGGGCTTCATTAGTAGTTGAATCGGGAGGGTCGCTCATAACTCAGGGCGATATTTTCAATTATGGGATTATTGATATAAAAAGAACAATCACCAGTAATGAATGGCATTTCGTAGCAGTTCCAAACAACACAACTACTGCAGCCATATTTATAGGTAATTATTTGCAATATTATAACGAGACCACATCATATTGGGTCGATATTACTGATATCTACACCGAACTAATACCGGTTAGAGGTTATGCACTTTGGAGCATTTACAATACTGCTACTTATTCATTTACAGGTACACCCAACACCGGAAATCAAACCCATGCCTTTACTGCTGAAAATCAATATGGGTTGAATCTTTTAGGGAATCCTTATCCGTCATCTTTAGATTGGGATTTAGTTATTGCCGATCAACAAAATATGAATGGTGCAGTATATCGCTTCGATCCCACAATGGGCAATCAAGGCCAGTATGTTGCTTATGTGGCAGGACTGGGCGATTGCAGGTACATTCCCCCGCAACAAGGTTTTTTTATAAGCGCTGTTAATTCCGGAACTTTCAACCTTTTAAATGAGCACAGGGTTCATACTAACAGTTCCAACTTCTATAAAAACAAAGAATTGCCTGATAATTACCTGGGACTTAATGTTTATGAAAATGAACAACTTATGGATAAGTTGTATTTTAGGTTTAACCCTGATGCAACAGAATATTTTGATGGTGATTATGATGCCTTAAAGATTCAAAGTCCTACTCCACAGTTTTATATATTATCATACGATGATATTCTTTCTATCGACCAGCGACCGGAATGTGAAGAAGTTCAGCTTGGCTTTCATAGTGAAAATGCCGGATTATTTAACATTGTTTTAAATGAAGTTACTGATTTTATCGCCGTTTTGCTTTATGATACAAAAACAGGTATTTATCATAACCTTGTAATGAACGATTATGAATTTATGTGGGGAACCAATGATGATGAAACCCGCTTTAAACTTCTTTTAAAAACTTTGGAAAGTAACTTCACTTCAACCTCTACTGTTATATGCAAAAACGACAGTGTTACTTTTTTCCCTGATACTTTGGCTGTAATGCCCGATAGCGTTTATTGGTCGTTTCCTGGAGGAAACCCGGATTTCTCAACTATTATGCAGCCGGTGGTCGAATATCCTGAGCAAGGTGGTTATGAAGTGATATTAACAGTTTTCTGGCAGGGTGATTCAGCAACTATCAGTAAACCTGACTATATTCAGGTGAATGCTATTCCTGAAGCTCCGGCAAAACCTTTCGGGGTTGAAACAGTTTGT
>JAOZRY010000697.1 GCA_029939965.1 Bacteroidales bacterium
AGAAAATCGTGGCTTAGTTTTGTTTACGATAAGGATAATGGCAATTGGAGGATGTCGGATTCGATCATTTTTAATATTCATGGATCGCCAACCATTAGCTGGTATAAATTGTGGAATCCAATATACAAAAAGTTTGATAGTGGAAAATTAACAGATTATTTTTATAATGATGAAGGTGTTTTACATTTGAGCTTCAACAAGTATTACGATACAATTTCTACCGGATGGAAAAAGGATTATTACGAAGTGATTCATTATAATCAGTATGATCTTGATTCGATTCGTGGGTTTTACAAATGGAATTTCGCAACTCAGGATTGGACGGATAGCCTTATTATTTCTTACACATATAATGGCAATCAACTTTTGGATGAGGAAATACGTCAGTTATGGGTGTCTGATGTCTGGCAGAATTATAAAAAGTGGGAGTATATTTACAATCCCCAAAACAGGGTCGATGAACAGTACGAGTATTTGTGGAGCGAATTTTCGGATGGCTGGGAGTACAAGGAATTTTCCGAATTCGATTATTATAGCAACCAGCTGTTAAAGAGTATTACCGATCTACTCTGGGACGGGTCGGAGTGGTTCAATAAAACAAGGGTCAACTATTCTTATTTTGAAAATGGGCTTTCTCAGGAAATCCAATATGAATATTGGTCGTTCGGATATAGTGAGTGGACAAAAGCATCGCGAAATACTTATGAGTACGATGAAAACAATAACAAAAAAAAGTACGTTTTTTATATTTGGGATGAGGATAACTCACAATGGAAAAATTTTTATAAGGAAGAAAGTTTCTGGTCGTATTTTGAATCTCAATCTGTAATTGATAACAATCCGGTTATTTTTAATTTGTTTCCAAATCCTGCATCCGATCAGGTTTCAATAATTATGGATGATCGTTTTCAAAACAATAAAAACAAATACCTTTATATTTACACGCAGGATGGCCGGTTCGTTTCGAGTAAACAACTTTCGGGCTGTAACCAAATTATAGATGTGTCGCATCTGTGCAACGGGAGTTACTTTTTTGTTTTGAGTACTGGCAAAGATGTTAACACCAAATTGGTTATTGTAAAATAATTAAACTTCATAATATTTTTATACTTCATAATTATCTTCTATCAGACTACATCAGCATTTTATCCGTTTTTTGGCTTTAGTTTCTGAAATTATGAATAAACATTTATTCAGCATTAAATCATTTTAGCATTTTACCATTAAATCATTTTAGCATTGTATCATTTTACCATTAAATCATTTTAGCATTGTATCATTGTAGCATTGTATCATTTTACCATTGTATCATTAAAGCACATTCCACTAAACTCGCAGTAGAACCAAAAAATAATAATTAATATGGCGAAAATCTTAGTAATAGACGACGAAAGAAGCATCAGGAATACCTTACGCGACATTCTTGAGAATGAAAGCTATAAAGTGGATGATGCAGAAGATGGCATTGAAGGCTTAAAACTTGTAAACAGTAAAAAGTATGATGTGATTCTGTTGGACATAAAAATGCCCGGAATGGATGGTTTGGAAGTACTGGAGTACATTATGAAAGTTACGGATACTCCGGTTGTGGTGATTTCGGGTCATGGAACCATCGATACTGCCGTTGAAGCCATTAAAAAAGGTGCTTATGATTATATAGCCAAACCGCCCGATTTGAATCGCTTGCTTATTACTTTGCGCAATGCACTGGATAAATCAACCCTGATAAAAGAGACAAAATCACTAAAGCAGGATATGCCGCAAACCTGGGAGATGATTGGGCAGTCGGAGGCTTTGATGCAGGTGAAAGAGATGATAGATAAAGTAGCACCTACCAATGCCCGTGTGCTGATACAAGGAAATAATGGAACCGGAAAAGAGCTGGTGGCACGTTGGTTACATCAAAAAAGTCAGAGAGCGCATGCACCTTTCATCGAGGTTAATTGTGCAGCCATTCCCTCGGAGCTTATCGAGAGTCAGCTTTTCGGCCATGAAAAAGGATCGTTTACTTCGGCCATCAAACAGCGCAAAGGCGATTTTGAATTGGCACATGGTGGCACGTTATTTTTGGATGAGATTGGTGATATGAGCCTTTCGGCGCAAGCCAAAGTGTTGCGGGCATTGCAGGAAAACAAGATTACCCGTGTGGGTGGCGAAAAGGAGATTACTGTGGATGTACGTATTATTGCTGCCACAAACAAAATTCTGGCCGATGAAATTGGGCATAACCGTTTTCGCGAGGATTTGTATCATCGCCTGAGTGTTATCAT
>JAOZRY010000698.1 GCA_029939965.1 Bacteroidales bacterium
ATAAGTTCATTTCATGATAGAGGTAATGCAGAAGCTACAATTGAACATTTTAAACATCGTCTTCCCACTGGTTCCAATAAAATTGAAATTCAATATAATAGCGAAATTAAAGATATAACGATTGATATCGATCATGATCTGATAACCTGGACATTGGAAAATTTGATTAGAAATGCCATCGATGCCATGCAAAATAATGGTGGTATTATCAATGTGAAAGCTTTCCAGCAAAAAGGTAAAACTTACATACATGTTACAGATCAGGGTGTTGGACTGCCTAAATCGTTATTTAAGAAAATATTCCTGCCCGGCACCACCAGCAAGGAACGCGGTTGGGGACTGGGACTGAGTTTGGCGAAACGAATCATCGAGGAATATCACAAAGGTAAAATTCGGGTGCTGGAAAGTGAAGTTGGGAAAGGTTCTACGTTTGAAGTTGTGTTAAAGTGAACTCTGCTTCCCATTTGAAAGGGGAGATGCCGTAGGTAGAGGGGTTTTGTTTATTAGAATGTTAACTTATTTGCAAACTGATTCTAAGACTGATGATAGCCAACCCCCTTTATCCCCCCAGACTGTGTGAAAATGCATAAAGGGGTGTAAAAAAAAGATTAAGTACTTGACTATAAAGGAGATATGGTAACTTTTGTATGCAAAAAGGTTAAGGATTTTGTATGAGATTTATTGCCGGTGAGGATAGACATCAACTAAGAATGATGCACGATTGTTTGGATGATTTCATAATAAAAGACAGTGCTGTGCGAGTATTAGATTTTTTCATAGAAGAGCTCGATTTGGTACGTTTAGGATTTAAACGTACCATACCAAAAGCAAAAGGTCGTAAACCTTACGATCCCAAAGTATTATTAAAATTATACTTATATGGTTATATGAATGGAATTCGTACAGGCCGGAAATTGGAAGTAGAGACTAAACGCAACCTTGAAGTCATGTGGCTTTTAGGAAAATTGTCTCCCGATTTTAAGACTATCTGTGATTTTCGCAAATATAACAAGAAAGCATTAAAAGGAGTGTTTCGCGAATTCACTTTTATTTGCCGTAAAGTTAATTTGATAGATTTTAAATTGGT
Source organism: Bacteroidales bacterium (assembly GCA_029939965.1). Lineage (GTDB taxonomy): Bacteria > Bacteroidota > Bacteroidia > Bacteroidales > 4484-276 > SABY01. The sequence goes on from JAOZRY010000698.1 coordinate 1,088, forward strand.
AGCAATTGATGGCAGTTTTTTCTCCGCTGTAAATCATAATGAGAAAAACTATACCCTAAAAAAACTACAAATACTGCTTAAGAAAGTAGATGAAAAGATAGATCGATATTTTGATGAATTAGACAGAACTGATATGCTCGAACTGTCTGATCAAAAGTCACTTACAGAACAGATAGATATTTTACAACAGAAAAGAGTTGAGTATGAGGATCTCTACCGAAGTTTACAGGTATCCAAAGAGAAGCAGAAATCCTTGACTGATCCTGACAGCCGGATGATGAAGAAAACGAATAGTAAAACAGATGTAAGCTATAATGTCCAAACTGCAGTAGATTCCAAACATAAGTTGATAGCAGAATATGATGTAACTAATGATTGTAATGATAAAAAGCAACTGAGCAAAATGTCTCATCAAATAAAAGATACTCATGCTTTAACAGGACTTGAAGTTACAGCGGATAGTGGTTATTCTTCCGGGATGGAAATAGAAAAATGCCATGCGATGAATGTAACACCCTTTGTGCCAATACCCAACATAGCCTCAAAAGAGAAGTTAGGAGATTATTCCAAAAGTGTATTCCAGTATTTGTCAGATGAAGATTGTTATTTATGCCCGGCAAACGAGAAGTTATATCGTTCATATCGAGAAGAGAAACAAAGACGCACTATGTATGAAAAACCATCAGCGTGTAAATCATGTACATTTAACTCCGAATGTTGTCCGAGTAAACGTAACTACCGTCGAATAGGGAGATATGATAACGAGGCAATATATCAGAGGCAAAGAGTTATGAACTTACAGTATCCCGAGAAGTTATCGGCGCGTAAATGCATTGTAGAACATCCATTTGGAACGATTAAACATTCTATGAATCAAGCATATTTTCTAACGAAAGGGCTTGCGTCGGTGAATGGAGAATTTGCTCTAACAGCTTGTGCTTATAACTTCAAAAGAGCGATCAATATCCTTGGAGTTGCAGCTTTGATGCAAGCTATCCGAGAATACTATAAGGGTATTCGCTTTATTTTAAATTCATTATTAAATATGTCCAAATTGATTCATTTCTACGCAAAAATGATCATCTTGGGAAGACAAAAACCAAGATATGGATTTATCTATTAAATAGCTTGGATGAATTGATGTTAATTGAAATGTGTATTTTTACACAGCCTGCCCTT
>JAOZRY010000699.1 GCA_029939965.1 Bacteroidales bacterium
GGAGGAAATACTTTGTTTTTTTAATCCCCGCTCTAAAGAACGGGGCAATTGAACCCTGTTTCATGTTTACAAATTATGAAATGCGATAACTTTATTTTACGAATGAAATGAAACACAAAAAAATACTTCAATGATTAAATGATTCTCTCTTTATCGCATTTCATCATTAGAATCAAACTTATTATTAGAATAACAGAATTATTGTACCCCTAAAATGGTAGTCGAACCGATTTAATAAAAGGTTTTTTGGGTGGGAAATAAGAAATGAAATTTGGTTTTTCAATCCGGTTTGCAAATGATGAAAAACATTTATTCTACACAGAATACAACTTTTGGAATTAATCAGTAATTAAAACGAAAAAGTGAATCCGCCCATTGCATTAAATCGTTGCGATGGGTAATTATACCAGCGTTGATACCGGATTCCTGTAATATTGTTTAATTGGGCAAAAACTGAAATGCGATCGTTGAATCTGTATTCTGCTCCAAGATTCAAATCTACATAAGCCTTATTTTCTGCCACTTTGAGCGAGCCGGATTCGATAATTTGTGCGTAGGTTTGGCTGTTGAAAAACAAATCGCCGCTAAAAGATACTTGCTCGTTGAGGATATAATTACCTGATACCACAGCTTCGAAAACAGGTTTGTGCCAGGGTTTTGCTTGTGTTATGAGCTGATAGTCGCGATAATTGGCTATGAATAACAAATTATACAAACTACTTTGTTGGTACCCGATTTCGAGGCTTACCGTGGTAACCTTTGCATCATCGTAAATACCGGTAAATTTATTCCCAAAATTTTCGGAAATATCAGGGCTAAAATCTGAAACATAGTCGTTATTAAAAAACAACATGTCCTCTACATCTGCATAAGAAACGCTAAAATTATAGTCGAATGCGAGGTTTACTTTTCCTGTTATCCCTCCTTTAATATCGAATTTGGTGTTTGTGAACCCAAGAGGGAAAAGTGGGTTTACCCAAGGATTTTCCAGTATAACCGATCGGTATGAGTTTCGGTGCAGGCCACCTGTAACCGAAGCATAAAACCTGAGGTAGTTAGGAATAACCTGGTATGAGGCACGAATATCGGGGTATATAAAAAAATTGGTTACAGAGTCGGACGACATTGCTCCTCTTACACCAATGGTAAGATCGAGATAATCGAGATTTAAACGAAGATATGGTTTTATTTCGGCAACCATCGTTCCCTGGCTTGCAATACTATCGTGGTTATCGAAATAGCAAAAATTGAGATCACTACCAAGTTCTTGTTTATCCACAAAATCAAAAAACTCATTTTTGGAGTTAAAATTGGTTTTTAAGCCAATGTTCATTTCACTGGATTTGGACAAATCAGATAAATGATAAAAATTTAATCCAGCCATGTAATTCAGTTTATTGTTTCGTTTGTGGTTTGAAATAACATGAAGGTCGGTGCCAATTAGTGAAAATCTTTGCCGCAGATCGTCATCACTCAAAGTGTCGTTTATGTAATCTGCCGGCTTGAATCCGTAATAATGAACCACATCTCTTTCGTAGTATAATTTTCCTGACAGGATTTTATCTTTTAAGTATCTCTTGGCAAAAAGGCTTACATTATTTTGGCTGAAGGTACTTGTACCAAAATCCTCAATATTGCCTTTGGAGGATAGATGTCGGGCGTGAAATCCGATGGAAAAATCATCGGAACTCAAACTATTGGTAAAAAGCTCTACATAAGGCATTGCATAGTTTCCAAATCCGGCCTTGAGATAATTCCTTCGCATTACCTCATCAGTATCAACATCGATAAGTGTGGGTTTTAGCGAGGTAATATTATAGGTAGTGTATATAGGTTGCGAGATGATGTTGTAATTTATCGGATGTGTTTCGATAACAGTATCAACCACTGCAGGATTCAGTGTTATCTTAAAAGCATCCGAAATTGTAGGTTTATAGGGAGCAATAATGGTTACTTCCTGGTTTTGTCCGAATAGCTTATTGCCGCCCTGATTTACAATTATTAATAGTAAGAGGGCAATGGAAGTATGTTTAATTATATTTTTCATTTTACCAGCTTCTGCAAAAATTTGTGATTTTTTTTATCCTAAAAATACATCTTTTAGGCTCTTAAAAAGCAACTAATGCTAACATGTTAACGATGTTTGTTTCCCGCTTTGCGGTTTCAATAATAAATCATAAATCATAAATAATAAATCATAAATAATAAATCATAAATCATAAATTGAATTAGCCCCTTCCATTAATAATCCAAATATTCCTGGTAA
>JAOZRY010000103.1 GCA_029939965.1 Bacteroidales bacterium
ATTAATAATACAAAAGTCGGTTATCCACAATTTCTACCTGATCTTTCAATACCTTTAAGTATGAATTTCCGGTTATACGTGAACTAAACCTTCTTTCGAGCATGCTGGCATTTACAGTATAATTGGCTGGTGTATCCGGCAAAGTAACTTCATCAACCTGAACTACAAATACTGCATTGTTTCCTTTTATAGGGCCAGAATTTACTCCGGGTTCAAGTGTAAATATTTTACCTATCAACTCGTATTCACTACCAAATCCAGGGATATTTCTGGAAGTGAATTTTATATTAGTCGAGTCAACAGACTCATTCAACCGGCTGGCAATCTGATTAAGATCAGTTGTACCCAAATTATTAATTTGATCAATCAGCATGTCAGCTTTTTTCTGATTGATTACCAATGGCTTTATCTGCTCTTTTACTTCATCAAAAGGCATAACACCTTTTTCTCTGATTTGGGTAAGAACAGCAACGATATATTTCTTTTCATCTTCAAATACCGGCGATACTTTTCCAATTGTGGTGCTTTCGAAAAATGACCAGCGTATTACCTGACGACCGTTTTCAATACCAGCCAAACGGTTCGACATCTCGCTAATCCTATCGGAGGTACGTTTGTTAAGACCATCTTCCTCAACTGCTACATTAAATTTGGCCTCAGTATTGTTTTCGCCCGCAAACTCACTCGCTTCGATATATACTTGCTGGAAAGTCTCACTACTTGGTTCGATTGCACGTGTAATTGTAGCAATTCTAACTTTTTCGATAGGGTCGGTTTTTTCGGTAGCTTTAATAATATGATAACCCAGTGCTGTTTCCATTTCATCAAGGTCGTTCACTTTTAAATCCATACCAGCCACAAAGAAATTATTGAATCCTTGTTGTCCGTCAATTACCCAACCAATCTCACCCTTATCTTCCTCTACTGTAGGATAATCTGAAAAATTAAGTGCAATATCTTCAAATTTACCAGGATTCTTGTTAAGTACTTTTAATAAACTATCGAGCAGGGTTTCTGCAACTTCCTTTGTTCGGTCGTTGATTCCGGCAGCAGCAGGAGCAGTTGCATAGCTTATCAATATCTGGCTCATCATAATCGAATCAGGTCGTTCCTGCCTGTTGATGAGTTTTGTAATATGATAAGTTTCATTCTCAACATAAGGACCTACCATTGTTCCTATTGGAGATTCCATCATCTCGGCTGCAATTCGTACTGATAGATCAGATTCTTTTTTATATGTGCTGTCGTAGCGATCATCAGAAACAGAGTTAACGAAAGTTGCAATTTCAGTGATATCTTTAAATTCTTTGTAAAATTGATTAACCTGACTGGCAATTTCTTTACGGTCGTCTGATGAAGGCTGAACTTCAAAAATCACATATTCAATTGCCCTGGTTTCATCCTGCTCGTATTGATACAAATGATCGTTGTAATAAGTCATTAGTTCGTTATCAGTAACATCAACAGCAGAATCAGAAATAGAGCTGTACTTTGATGCAACATAACGTATTTCTGCTGAAGCATTTTTTTGATTCCAGTCAAATTCTGCAAATTGCTCAGGCACATAATAGGCCTTAGTTAGTAAATTCTGGAATTTGTTTTTTCGGTGATCATCCTTAACCATTGCCTCCAGTGTCAGATACCTTTTTTTCATATCGGGATCTGCACTATTAAGATTTTGAAGGAAAGATTTAACCATTTCAGGATCATAAGCACCTGTATTGGGATTGGTAAATGATTGTCTGACAAATTGGTGAGGCTGGGCACCTAAAATTTGGTCAGACAGTTCATCGGAAGTTACTGATATTCCGAGCTTATCATATTCTTTACCCAATACAATTTCTTCCACCATCTGGGTCCAAACACTTTGCTTTACCTGGAAAATGTCCTGAGGGCTGAGCCTCTCTTGCTGACGCTGGTTTCTTGTAGTTTCTAACCGTTCCTCTACTTCGGTATTAAAATCAATCGAAGATATTTCCTCACCTGCAACTTCACCAATATAGAGCCGTTGACTGCTTCGTGATGGCTTGAGAAAATCGCCAAGAACAAATGCCGCCAATGCAATACCAATTATTACAATAAGTAATCCTGAGTGTTTTCTAATTTGTCCAATTGCTGCCATTATTATGCGTTTTTTTAAAAGTGGGTGCAAAAATACAATAGATAATCAAACATGAAAGTTTTTTTTAGCTTAATCACTTAAAAATCATAAAAATCCTTCATTTATAGTATAAATAGTGTTGTTTGCTATTGTAAAGTAAAAATAACAATGTGGTATAAAAAATTCAGATAAGAAAATCTTAGGGCTTGCTTAATTATTGATGGATAGTTGTACTTTATCAATTCGTGTTTCGCTAACTTCGAGAATAGTAAAAGTGAAGTTTTTGATGATTATTTTTTCGTTTAAAGAAGGGATACTTTGGTGATAATGAATTATAAAACCGGCCAGAGTTTCATATTCATCAGACACGGCTAAATTCAAATAATAGTTTTCGTTTAGATAATCGATTTCAAGCCTGGCCGAAAAAATAAATTCATACTCATTAATCTTTTTTTCGGTTAAATCCTCTACATCAAATTCATCATCAATTTCACCAAATATTTCCTCAATCACGTCTTCCATAGTTACTATCCCCGAAGTTCCACCAAACTCATCAACCACCACAGCAATACTTTTATTTTGCTGTATAAACATCGACAACACAACGTTTGCCAGCATGGTTTCGGGGGCAACAATAATATTTCTCAAAATTGATTTAATAGAAACCGGATTCTTAAAAATATCGGCCGAATGAACATAACCAATAATATTATCGATCGATTCGCTGAAAATGGGAATCTTCGAGTGCCCCGATTTGATAAAAGTCTGTCTTAAATGATCTACTGATTCGTTTTCATCGAGAGCCACAATTTCGGTTCTGGGTATCATGCATTCACGTAGTTTTACACTTCTGAAATCAATGGCATTCTGAAACATCTGTATCTCCTGAGTTACATCTTCATTTTTGGTATATTCGGGCGAAAATTCTTTTAAGTAATGATCGAGATCTACTACACTAAAAACAAGATTTTCGCGGGTGAATTTAATCCTGAAGAATTTTTTGAGAATGAATTCGGAAAAACCAATGTAAACGTAAATAACGGGGTAAAAAAAGTAAAAGAACATGGCTGCCGGTAGTGCAAAAAAATTCAGGATTCCATTGGAATTAATCCTAAAAAGTACTTTGGGTAAAAATTCGGCAACAACCAACACAAGCAAAGTTGCCAGGATGGTTTGTGTTATCAATACCAATGATTCGCTCTGGAAAGCATCCGGGAGCAAGGTAACTACAGCAGGTTCCAAAGCCCTTGCCACAGCAATTCCATAAATCACCAGCGACACATTATTTCCAAGCAGCAATGCACCAATAAATCTTGATGGGATTCGGGTAAACCCTGATATAATCCGGGCAGACAGATTACCCTTATTTTTATCAACTTCAATTTTGAGTCGGTTTGAGCTAATAAAAGCAATTTCCATACCCGAAAAGAAAGCGGAGAAGATAAGACTTGTTATGATTATGGAAAGATCACTCATAAGTTATTGATCGGAAATTTATTGAGCAAAGGTATGTATTAATGAAGAATTGAAAAACACCGTGAATCAATTTACATCTTCCTTATCTTCGACGGTAAATTCTCCACTAACATTTCGCAGTTTCCAGGATTTAAGGGATTCGTCAGCATCAAAACCCTCACCAAAAAGAACCCCATCAGGAGTAGTTCTTTTAACAAAGACATTGGAATAAATTTTCTTTTTTTTCTGATCCCAAATTACGTGCTCTGTGTTGAGTGTTTCCATTTTATCATAATTTGTAATCACTACATCATCTTTTACCTCCATTACTTTTTTTTTCTCCCAACTAATTCCATAATTCGAGGTTAATTCGGATTTTACATTCATCAGTGAGTCGTAAAAAAGCAATTGTAAGCCTACCGGAAATTCAATATATGGATCATCGTTCGTGTAACGATTTAACAGCGGAGTAACCAATTTAATAATTATTTTGCCCGAATCGCTGTATATCATCTCTATATTTTTCGCTGTTTCGCTTGGCAATGATTCATCTACGGTTAATGAGGATATGGTCTCCATATCATTTTTACATGCAAAAAGCATTGTTACAAAGATTATTGCAACAATGCTTTTAATTAGTCCTTTAACTGTTATTTGGCTGAGGTTTAATATCACCTTATTCTAACAACTTTCAAAACCTACTTTACTGCTCTTACAGTAGTTTTTTCGTTTATCCAGCACTCAACGGTATAAGAATCGCCTTCGGTGAGGTCGTAAAAGAAAATGGTTTCGCTCCCCGGGAAATGCTTGGAATATGTTTCAATCCGTTTTTTAGCAATATCTATCATATCAGGATCAACACTTTTAGCTTTGTAATATTTATCAACAGCTGCCCAGTAAGCTACTTTTTTGGTCAGGTCGTTATTACCGCAATCGCTTGCACTGGCAGCATACATATCACCAATTATCAGGTATGCATTTCCTTCGTCAGGCCTAAGGTCGAGCACATTTCGTGCATAGGATCGTGCTTTTTCAAAACTATTTTTTTGGCGGTAAACCGAAGACAGCAATAAGAAAACATCAGCTTTTTTATCATCGTCATCAATTTCGAGTGCATCTTCAAGATATGGAATCGCATCATCATATTTATCCTTTTTCATTAGCATCTTTGCGATCATAAAACTTGCATTTGGTGAAGGATTTAATTCATTGAGTTTTACGGATGTTTCAAAAAACAGATCCGATTCTGTACAATCCTTTTTATCTAGCATACCGGTAATTTTTTCGAGCAGATCAATATCATCGGGATTTTCCTGAAACTTTTTTGAAAATATTGGGATAAGATCTTCGCATGTAGCAAAAGGTTCAAACGACAATTCGATGTTTCCTTTTACATTTTCCCATGCCGACAAAGCTTTTGCTTTGTCCTTACTTGCTTTAATATTATTATCGATTATCTCGCTAAGCTGATCATAAGTTTCAACAATAGCTGATTTTTCTAATTTTTCAGCATTTACCATTTTTATTACGGATCTGAAATAATATACCAGCACAAACGATTCGGATTTATTCCCTCTTAATTCAACTGATTTTTTAAAGATATGATATGCTCTCTCATACTCTTCAGGTAAAAACTTAATCAGGTCAGAGCCTTTACGTCCTAACACATATCCTTCACGACCAAAATGTTTTATCCTTTGATCGTAAACCATCATCATGGTATCAACATATTTTGCTTTGTCCTCATCCGAATCAGCCTTCTTCATAAAATACTCCATCATATTATTTCCATAGATGTATGCATTTTGTGATGCTTCGGGACAATTATTAAAAACCCAGCGCCACGGGCCAATTGCATCATACACTGATGGGCTTTTATATCCGCTGGCTTTCCATTGCTTGTAAAACTCCCTATAGAGCGAGAGTTTCATTATACATTTTGCACTATCTTTTCCATATTTTCCGTACTCCTGGGGAGCATAGAAACTTTTATCCAAAGGATCACTACTTTTGTTATTCTCAGTTGATGCATAAGCCATATTGCCTGTAAACATCAAACCTATCAACCCAAGTAAAACTACTTTTAATTTCGTTTTCATTATTAAATATATTTTAATCAAAGATAAAATAAAGTTTTATTTCCATTAATTGTATTTGTTTTTAACAAACCACCTTTCCCAAACTGAAATCCCAATAGTAAATTTAAAAAAGTTTTCCTGAATAAGTCCGGCAGCAGTTGTACCCCTTCTACCCACTTCCAATGCAAGGTTAATTGTTGACAAAGAACGTGGTATTGGTAAACCAACTCCAAAACTTATTCCAAACTCATTAATTTGGTTATCGCGTAAGTTCAAATATGTTTTATTATACCTAAATCCCATTCTGTACTTTACTCTTTTCCAATATCTTGCCACAATACTTTTAGTAGGTGTAAATTCGCCACCCATAGAAAATTGCATGGTATTTTGAAGAGAATCGCTTCTCCCGAAGGCCTTAAAATCGCTCCAGTTTTGCCAGGAATAATCTGCCCCAACTAACCAAATTTCTGATTTTTTAAGTGTAAAACCAAAAGCATATTTAGCAGGTATAATAAGATGTCCTTCGTTTTGAATGCGAGTTTGGATGGTATCTCTGAAGGCTTGAATACCCACAGTGGTAGGGAAAAATGAACGCGCCAAATAATTTTCAACTGCCGAAATATTTTGTTTTGGTGCAAAAACTGCACCGAACCCAAATGTATATTTATCATTAAATTTATGGTGATACTGCAAACCAAATTCAAAGTAAATATCCCCTACCTCAATATAATTATCAACTCTGGTATTGAGATAACCAACCGAATCGGGGAAAAAGATGGTTCTTGAAAGGTCTAATTTCCCAAACATGTACGACATTTTAGCTCCCACAGCAAAGTTTTTAAATGGTTCTATTGAAGCATTGCCATAAAATTCATTTAACCCACCGGATCCTTCATACATAAATTCTGTTGAACCAACACCTTCAATAACTTCACTGGCCACCATATTGTATCCAACATTACTATATGGGGTAAGACCAATCGTGGTTTTAAGCCATTTTGTTACCGGAAAACCAAATAACAAATACCCAAGCGAAGCGTAGTTGGTATTGCTTGACGACTGGTCGGTATTTAATGTACCTCTACTTGCAATAATACCACCAGAGAAAATAAAAGAGAGTGAATCGAAGGCAAAATTGGATGCCGGATTGTAAGGATTAATATGCCTGTTACTCGAAACAGCCATGGAAATACCGCCCATTGAAAACTGACGAGCATCTTTTCTAATGGCTAAATCGCCAACACCGAATCGGGAGTAGGGAGAGTTTATTGCAATCTGAGCAACACTTGTAGTTGCTATCACAAAAAATACAATTGTGAGAGAGAAGCTTTTAATTAGGCTCTTGTTGTTTGTTAACATTAAAACTTAAAATTACATTCAACCCTTTTAATACCAAATTTGGGACTGCAAAGATGTTACTTTTTAGTTTCTTATCAAAAAAATTCACATCTCCACCCGTAACGATTACTTTAAGTCCGGGATAATTTTCCTGATAAGCGTTGATAACACCATCGAACTCAACGATGACTCCATTCAAAACTCCCGACAATATCGACTCTTCGGTAGTTGTACCGGAAAGCCCCTCAAATTTTTGGTTTTTAACTAACGGAAGCCTTTGAGTAAAAGTATGCAACGCTTTAAAGCGCATATCGATACCCGGAGCAATACCACCACCATGATATTTTGAATCTGCATCAATAAAATCGAATGTTACACAAGTACCGGCATCAATAACGAGTACAGGTTGTCCGGGAAAAATACTATATGCTGCCACAACAACGGATAGCCGGTCTCTGCCCAATGTTTTAGGGGTTCGATATTGATTAATTATTGGAACAGGTGTGGTATGTGTTAATTCGATGAAGTTAAATTCATGTTCGAGAAAATTACATATTTGCTGTGGAAGATCGACCACACTCGATACAATTGCATCAACCGGAAGATACTTTTCTTTTAGAAATGCAAGGTCAGAGATTTGTAAATTATCCGAAATTATCAGCTCGATTTGCTCATTTTTTTTAAAGATTGCCACCTTTGTAAAAGAATTTCCATAATCAATTACAAGGTTGTAGGGTTGAATTGAATCAGAAATCAATTTTTTTTATTTTTTTTCTCCATGTAAAATCATTCATTAACAACTGCAAAGATAATTTATACTGTTTTTAAATTGCATTTAACATAAAAATATTTGTTCGGTTAAAAAAAACAATTATAAATTTGCACTTCCATTTTAGGATGGTGCCATAGCTCAGTTGGTAGAGCAACGGACTGAAAATCCGTGTGTCCCTGGTTCAATTCCGGGTGGCACCACAAAAACCCGAACAGAAATGTTCGGGTTTTTTTTATCTCCTTAAAATCACATTAATAAATTATTCAGAATCCGTTTTACCCAATCAGCATTCACAGCCTAAAAATATCCATTCAGCTTTTGAATGATTCTATTAAAAATTCAACATTATATAAAGTGAATATTTTTGTAATGAAATTTTACATCCAACAGGAGAAGAATATTTAGAGGTTTATCATTTTTTTCCTATTTAGTGTGTGCCAGAAAACGCCGATATCATCGTTGGACTTGTGTTGAAAACAGTCATTTACAAAAGTAAACTCCTTGATTTTCAACACTTCGTCCGCCTCGACTCAGCGATTTCTGATACCCACTTCTTGAAATATGAAGTTTCCGCGCAGAGACTATTTAGGTACTACCTAAACAATATATTTTATATAACAGGACATTCGGCTATTATGTATTTAATACTAAATAAATGTAGAATTAATTTGTATAATTACTTCATGTGTAGTATTTTCGCGCTGACAATCAA
>JAOZRY010000700.1 GCA_029939965.1 Bacteroidales bacterium
AATGCTTCAATGGTGTAATAAAAAAATGATTCGATCCTTTTCTTATCTCCTTACAGTATTGTGTCTCTTTATCGTATTTCATCATCATAATAAAACTTATTAACAGAAAAACAAAACCATTGTTTGCCACTTTAAATGGTATTTGTACCAATTGTAGTGTTAAGTTAATCCTATTTTGACGCTGCCATGTCCTCAACGGACGATGGCAGGACATAAGAGACCTTCCATCGTCTGAAAGACATGGAAGCGTCTATTAATATTTATCTTAACACTAGCATTCTATCATTTTAGCATTCTATCATTTTAGCATTGAATCATTAAATCATTAAACCATTGAACCATTTTAGCATTCTATCATTTTAGCATTGTACCATTACACCATTAAATCATTGTTCCATTTAAAACTAATAAATATCTATTTTTGAAACCACAAAACACATTACATTATGATAAATATAAAAGGATTGAGATTGAAAGCCAGAATGTTCTACCCATTCAACGAGATCGTAAATTTTATTCTCGCAAATTTAGCCTTGGGTTTTATAATTCTACTTATTTTCATGGACGACCCGTTTAGCTCGGTGAAAATATTTTTTATTGCGCTGGGTTGGGCGTTTGCAATATGTGCTACTCAATGGCTGGGGCATGGCCTTATTTTCGAATTTCTCGATAAAAAAATCAGTTGGATCGAAAAGCCTGTGAAGCGATCATTATGGGGATTGGTTGCCCTTATAATTTATTCCACCTTTGCGTTTTATATCATTCAAATGCTCTTTTATTATTTTGTAAACGGACATACGCCAAATGTTTCATGGCAATGGATTATTGGTAATGTTTTTTATCCGGTTGCCATATCTTTTGTAATCACGCTTGTTTTTACGGCAATTGGTTTTTTTAGGGCATGGAAAACTTCATTTATAAAAGCCGAAAAACTGAATACCGAAATGATGGCTTATAAATACGAGGTGTTGCGCAACCAGATAAATCCACACTTTTTGTTTAACAGTTTTAATGTGCTCAGCGATTTGGTGTACGAAGATCAGGATTTGGCTGTGAAGTTCATCCAGCAGTTGAGCAAATTGTTTAGATATGTTCTCGAAAGCCGCGAAAAAGAGTTAGTTTCGATCATGGAGGAAATGGAGTTTGTGAAATCATTTTCATATTTATTACAAACAAGGTTCGAGCACAAACTAAAAATTGATATTGATGTTTCTGCCTCTGATAATGAAATGATAGTGCCGGTAAGTATCCAGATGTTGATCGAAAATGCTGTGAAACACAATGAGGTTTCTGATGCATTTCCATTAAAAATCAGCATACGCAAAAACAATGGATATATTGAGACAACCAATACATTAAAAGCAAAAAAATCAAATGATAATTCTACCAACACCGGGCTTCATAATCTCCGTCAGCAGTTTGCATTTTTCACTTCTCAGGAAATTGAAGTTGAAAAAACAGAAAATAATTTCACAGTAAAGCTACCCATTATTACAACCGAAACAATTGCGAAACAATGAAAGTATTAATAATTGAAGATGAGCCACGTGCAGCCGGCAGGCTCGAAAAGTTAATCCTCAGGCTATTGCCCAAAAGCAATATTGTGGCAAAGCCCGAATCGATCCGCGATGCTCTGGATTTTTTGGAGGCTCACCACGATACTGAACTTATTTTTGCAGATATACAATTAGCCGATGGGTTGTGTTTTGAGATTTTTGATAAAGTTAAAATCACTTGCCCCATTATTTTTACCACTGCCTACGATCAGTATGCCATCGAAGCTTTTAACACCAACGGCATCGATTATTTGCTGAAACCCATCGAAGAGGAGCGTCTTAAACAGGCTCTCGAAAAAGTAAAGAATTTTACTCCGGTAGCGAATATCGACAGGATTCTAAGTCTTATTTCGGAGAAATCATCCATCAGCAAAAAAAATAAATCCCGTTTTATAGTGAGGGTTGGCGAAAAAATCAAAACCATTTCTACGCACGACATAAAAGTATTTTATAGTTTCGATCGTGCTACGTATATTCTTACCCAAACCAACCACAATTATATAATCGATTATAGTCTCGACCAACTGGAAAATTTGCTTGATACAGAGCAATATTTCAGGGTAAACCGAAAATATATTGTTAGCCTTGCCGCCTGTAATCAAATATATTCATGGTCCAACAGCCGCCTTAAAATTGAAGTTCAGGGTTTGCCCGATGAAATTGTTGTTGCCCGCGAAAGAGTGAATAAATTTAAAGATTGGTTAGATG
>JAOZRY010000701.1 GCA_029939965.1 Bacteroidales bacterium
GTAATCGTCAAAGAAACAACAGAAGTCCAATCAGTAATTAAAGACCAAATGGAAAATTTTGCTGAAAGCTTAGAAAAGCATTTTGCAGGTCAGACAGAATTAATAGAAAAAACCAGTAAAGCCGGTCAAATTTTAAGTGGCAGTTTGGATAGCCTTGAAAGCATTTCAAATTCTTTTAAATCATCTGCAGATCATGTGACGTCAGCGGCAAAATTACTTGAGGAGTCTGCTGCAAAAGCAAAAGATGGTCATGAAATTTTAAGAGATACAATGGAAAAACAAATTGAGGCATTAACGAAAACCAGAGAAGACCTCACTGCCTCCTGGGAAAATATCACCGACAATACCGAGGGTGTTGTCGAGTTAATGCGACTGACCATAGGAGAACTTGAAGAAGGTGTTGGTAAAAATCTTTTAAAAGCACTTGAGTCATTCGATGGCAAGGTCGCTGAAGTTGCAGAACGATTCAGCGGGACTCTATTCGAAAACTCAGAAATCATTGAAGAACTCCCTGCCCTCTTGGGAGAGTTAAATGAAACATTCCAGACAATCGGATCGGAAATTCTCACACAAAAAGAAGTTATTCAAGAATTAAACAAAACCACCAGAGATTTGGTGGCACCGAATATAAGTGAGGCGGCCCAGGCTGCCAATGTTCTAAAAGGCTCAAGTGAAGATTTATTAAAAATTAAAACGGATCTCCACAACCTTTTTGCAAAGGTGATTCCAAATTTACAGTCCAATTTCAAATTACTGGGTCCTGAAGGCCCCATGATAACACAACTCAGCAAACTATAGCCCATACCGTAAATCTTGATACCAATATTGACATTGCTTATTGTATTTGATAACTTTCTCTTGAAAGCAACAAACAGTTTCTTTTTTAAAGGAAATAAGCTTATGTCTTTTCAAGGAAAACAACTTTCTACTGAGATGGCCGAAACGGTTGTAAGGCTTAAAAAATACTATGACAATGAGAAAAAAACTGGAACATTGGTACCAACCAAGAATGCTGCGGGACGTACAGCTAAAGCCTTAGGGATTGGAGTCGCAACGGTAAAAAGAATAATGGCTAATTATAAAAAAAATGATGAAAAAGTTATAGTACATATCAAACAACGCCCGGGAAGGCCTCCGTCTCGAATATGTCCTATTATGCAACCTATAATCAGAGAGTTTATCCGGAATGAGAATTTATCCGGACAACAAATCAGTATTAATAAGGTTTGTAAATTTTTAATTTCCAAATATCACCTTGATATTCCAAAAATGACACTATGGAGAGCTCTCAATCGATGGGGGTTTAGTTATGGTGAAGGGCGTAGGCGTGACAGTTTGAAGGAGCAAAACCATGTTATTATAGCACGTCGAGAATATCTTCGATTGAAATTAGCAAATCGTTATTCCGATGGAAAATTAAAACGACCTGAAGTTTATTTAGATGAGACATATATCAATAAAAATCACTCATGTCGTTTCACCTGGTATCTTAAAGAAGATGGAGCATGGGTAAATAAGCCTTCTGGAGTTGGTCCCCGTTTAATTATAGTTCATGCAATTACGGCTAATGGCTGGGTAGATGGGGCGCAATTGGTTTTTGAAGCAAAGAAGCGGACAGGCGATTATCATGGGCAAATGAATTGGGATAACTTTTCTAAGTGGTTCGAAACCCAGTTGATACCAAATGTTCCACCCAAATCTATAATCATTCTTGATAATGCCAAATATCATAATGTTTTCAAAGAGAGCACGCCAAATAAAAGTAGTAGAAAAGAACAATTACAAAATTGGCTTACCCGTAATGGTTATCCTTGGAGAGAGGACATGCTCAAGGCCGAACTACTTGAATTGTGTGATCGTTTTGCACCAGCTCCTGAATACAAGCTGGATAAGATGGCAGAAAAACATGGGATGTCGATACTGCGAACACCTCCATATCACCCTGAACTTCAGCCGATTGAAACTTGTTGGGCTGTGGTCAAAAATCATATGGCAGATAACTGTGATTTTACAATGGCAGGGCTTCGCAATACACTGCCTGATGCATTTACTAAAGTAAGCTCAAGTACTTGCAAGAAGATAATTTTAGAGGTTTTTAAACAAGAAAAAAAATATTGGGACGAAGATGAGAAATTAGATAAAATATATTCTGCAAATGCTAAAGAGGAGTATGTTGGGAGAAATGCTTTGGACAGTCAGGGCGTGGAATCATATATAGAAGCTATTTGATATTTTAGTATCAAGTATTACGGTATAAGCTATA
>JAOZRY010000104.1 GCA_029939965.1 Bacteroidales bacterium
ACCCATGGCAATATCAAAAACCGTGTGTTGTATGCTATTAAATGTATGTTCCGCCTACGGGCATATTTGTCCCAGCCAATATGTTTGTCTCTGCTCCCGATATGACGGGGAGCTGATGAAAAACTTATGCAGGATATTGGCCTGTCGCCAAAATATACAATGTACTTTAATTGTTCGCCCACAGGATGTACATAACCTAAATAATGATAGTGTTCTATAAGGCTATTGTGAACGGTTACCTGTTAGCTTAGCAATTAGCCGGAAACCTTATTCATTTTTGAGGCAACGAACACTATATCCTTCATACTTGCTATGGTTATTCCTGTATATTTTCGGCCAACTTGAGCCAAAACCACGATCCAATGCGAAATGAATATTTTGCGTCGTAGAGCTCCACAAATTAATATCTGACCCAATACCTTCAAATAAAACTCCGTTGTATAAGAATCGAGCACCTCCGGGGAGTCCTGAAAACCCAAATAGGTCAGTACCATTATAATTTAACATCCACCCACTTGTGGTTTTCATGCTAATAGCTGCATCAAAACCACGCGACCCAGTTTCATCCCATTCTGGATTCCCAACCTTAAATTGTGAATCAACAGTTCCTTCTAATACCTTCCATTCTTCATCAGTTGGCACATGCCATCCTGGTGGGCATATTCCTTGCACGCCCTCTTGCGTAACGTATTGCATCATCTCATTCCATTGGTAGAGACCACCATATTTAATGCAACTATCTTGCTCATTATTGTAGCAGTATTTTTCTATCACCCCATTGTATTCCATAATATTATCTCCACTTATCATAGTACCAACGTTTAGGTTTTCTTTAAGCCAGCATTGGTTGAAAATCTGAACTGTATTGTATATCTGTCCTTCGTATTCTACGGTCGGCGTTCCTGGGCAAGGCATATTAGAAGCAAACTGAAAGATATGCGTTTCACTATATTCGGAGGTGTCTAAAATGCCTGATTGAATAGTATCAGTACACCCAATATAAAGCATTTTATCTCCAAGATTAAAGGAGAAGTTTTCAACAGCTCCTACTAACTTTAACTCTGAATCTGAATGGGCGATACCTAAGTATTCAAGTGAACTTATAAGCTCTGAACCATTTCCGGAATTAATAATTTTGATACTACTCATAGCTGATTTCCAATAAGCCGCAAAAAACTGTATCCCCCCACTACCAGGTTTTAGTTGGAAGGAGTGATACCCCTTATCCAACAACATATCAATGTTTACATAACTACTACCAATAATGTCAGTAACCTGAAATCTTACATTGTCCTTTTCCGGAACATATAATGTAATGGTAGTTTGATCTTTCATCGGATTAGGATAGTTTTGGAATACCTGAAATCCTTTAGTGTCAATTTTAATTTCTGAAATTCCAATCTGGTAATCCAGTATGAGTACTGTGTCAGGGTAATATAAAACCGTATCACCCCCTTGTGTTCGGTTCATTACTTTAATGCTATCGAGTTGGACATAGGCTGCGCTGTTGATGGCGCTGAAGGTTAGTTCGATTGTATTTTGACTATAGGCGTTTAAAATTAGTCCAAGTGCCAGAATCAAAAGTAATAATTTTGTTTTCATAGGATGGGATTTTAAAAGTTTATAATTCTGTGATTATTGTCATTTATCTTATTAGTTTTCTTTCTTTTATTATGTTGGGTACGTATGTATATAGTGAATTCCGTTTATTTCTACATTATGTATTATTAAAAGCTCCGCTTACAAGCGCAAATTTGTTCTGTAAACGGAGTCCTTTAATTTTCGTTCTATAAATTGTCATCTAATAGATTCTTAAATTTCGTGAAACTGTTTTTCGAAACATCTGTGTAAATTTCGGTTAATATTGAACTCTCGTTACCCATTAGCTTCTGGATAAACCGTAAATCTATTCCTTGTTCAAGTTGGTGTGTGGCAAAGCAATGTCGTAAAATATCAGGAGGTTTACTCAAATTAAATCGTCTCAGGGGAATGTGCCAAAACTTCCGGCTTTTGCTCCTAATTGCCCAGGGCAGGCTTTTTACCTTGTTGATGAGCGAATAGTCTTTTCCAAACACAACACTTATCACTTCTTTGTTGCGGTGCTCATTGTTGGTAAGTGTAATTTTGGGATTCCGCATTTATTGTGTTTCAAGTATTTAACAAAACAAAGATACGGAATGTTTTATTTGGAATGGCGATAAATTGTTATGGCGATATGTTGAATACGGGTGGTGCTTTTGTTGGATACCCGCATAAAGATGGACAAACCAAAAAATATTACTGCTAAGGCGCAAATATATAATGAGTTGATAATTAGTAGTGTGCAATTGTTGTGCGGATAGCCAATTTCTAACGCACTTATGCAGCTTTGGTGCGCATGAGTTTATTTTTCCACGAAAAAATAAAAAACAAACCGGGAATGAGAAATGGTAATGACAATAGCAGTACAAAATAAAAACCTGAGAATGCCTCAGAAAAACTCACATAAAAAGCAATCAAAATTCCGGCAAGAGAAAGCAAAACACCTCCAACAATTTCGATGACCCACCCGATGACATAGGCCAGAAATGAAAAGCCAAAGAGTGCAAGCAAAAACATTAGATCATAGGAAGTATTCGCATTTTTGATGACTCCGTAACCCTCTCCTACCATAAAAGAGACTATTAGCACCAACCCCAGAAAACCAGAAAGTCGGGCTGCCCATCGGTAATTCCTGAAGTTGATCATTGTACGAAGCATATTTCACAAATGTATTGCGGATAGTCCACCACTTTTAAATATCATCTATCAAATTTAATTTAATTTAAATTTCACAGGGTTACTAACTTTTTCTTTAAGCAATGCATTTTCCAATACCTCCAACATAGTATCGACATATATAAATTTTAAACCTTTGATATATTTTTCGCTTATCTCGTTGATGTCTTTTTCGTTTTCCTTAGAGATAATAATGGTGTGGATATTTGCTCTTTTAGCTGCCAGAATTTTTTCTTTTATTCCTCCAACTGGTAATACTTTACCACGCAGAGTAATTTCGCCTGTCATTGCAATATTTGCCCTTACTTTTCTTTGTGTGTAAAGCGATGCCAGACTCGTAAGCATTGTTACTCCTGCTGACGGGCCATCTTTTGGAGTAGCACCTTCAGGAATATGCATATGGAGATTATATTTCGTAAAATGTTCCGGGCTTATATCCAAAAGATTTGCATGAGCTTTTAAATACTCGTAGGCAAGTGTAGCCGATTCTTTCATTACATCGCCCAAATTTCCGGTGAGCGTCATATTTCCTTTTCCCAGGCTCAGGCTTGCTTCAACAAAAAGGATTTCGCCACCTACTGCCGTCCAAGCCAGTCCGGTAACAACACCTGCCATCTCATTGCTAATACTTTGTTCTTTTTGAAATTTGGATGCTCCCAGTATTTTTTCGAGTTCCTCGTCTTTAATTTTTCTTTCAAAGCTTTCACCTTCGGCAATATACCGTGCCTTATTTCTGATAATTTTTGCAATATGCTTTTCTAACGACCTCACACCTGATTCGCGGGTATAATTTTCGATAATTTTCTGCATAATTATTTTTGGAAAAGCTACTTGTGTGGATTTTACCCCATGCTCTTTCAATTGTTTTGGAGTAAGATGTCGTTTGGCAATTTCAATTTTTTCTTCAAGCAAATATCCACTAATGTCAATTATCTCCATCCGATCGCGTAATGCAGGATGAATAGTATTTAATGTATTTGCAGTAGCCACAAATAACACTTTCGAAAGGTCAAATTCCATTTCAAGGTAATTATCGTGAAAGCTTGTGTTTTGTTCCGGATCCAATACTTCGAGCATTGCAGCAGATGGATCTCCGTTGTGGGTTGCTCCGATTACCTTATCAATTTCATCCAATACAAACACCGGGTTTGAAGACTTTACCTTTTTAATACTTTGGATAATTCTGCCGGGAAGTGCGCCAATGTATGTTTTTCGATGCCCGCGGATTTCAGCTTCATCGCGTAAACCACCCAACGACATACGTATATATTTACGTTCGAGAGCTCTGGCAATAGATTTCCCAAGCGATGTTTTTCCAACACCCGGAGGGCCTGTAAGGCAAATGATTGGTGATTTCATATCACCCTTTAACTTCAATACAGCAAGGTATTCAATAATTCTTTCCTTAACTTTCTCCAAACCATAATGATCCTGATCGAGAATTTTTTGTGCATGTTTCAGATCAAAATTATCAGAGGTGTACTCATTCCATGGCAACTCAACTAAAGTTTCAAGATAACTCAGATGAATTGAGTAATCCATAGCATTAGGATTTATCCGCATTAGCTTGGTAAGCTCTTTACTAAATATTTCACTAACCTCCTTCGACCATTTTTTATCTTTTGCCTTTTCGCGAAGTTCCTCAATTTCGTGTTGCTGCGATGTGCCACCAAGTTCTTCCTGGATGGTTTTGAGTTGCTGATTCAGAATATAATCACGTTGCTGTTTGTCGAGATCGGTTTTTACTTTATCCTGAATTTCATTTTTCAACTCCAACATTTGCAGCTCTTTACTCAAAGCCTGCAGCACTTTTTTGGCACGCCCAACAACTTCACTTATCTCCAGGAGTTTCTGTTTTTCGGTGGTTTTTATATTTAAATTACTTGAAACAAAATTGACAAGGAATACTGTACTTTCGATATTTTTGATGGCAAAAGCTGCATCGCTCGGAATATTTGGTGATAGCTTTATTATTTGGATAGAAAGGTCTTTTAATGAAGATATTAAAGCCTGAAAATTATCATCTTCAATAATTTTTTCATTGGATTCGAAATTTGTAACCCTGGCCAAAAAATAAGGCACATCAGTTACTATCTCTTCTATTTTAATCCTTTTTTTTCCCTGAATAATTACGGTAGTATTCCCATCAGGCATTTGCAAAATTTTCATAATGCTTGCCATAGTACCTACCCGATACAGATCACCAGCCTTTGGATCGTCGATCTCAGAATCTTTTTGTGCAACAACACCAATCGATTTTTTTCCGGAATAAGCTTCTCTTATAAGTTGTATCGATTTATCTCTACCAACAGTTATTGGAATTACAACCCCTGGGAATAATACTGTATTCCGAAGTGGCAAAATGGGTAATTTCTCCGGGATTTCCTCCGCATTCATCATCTCTTCATCTTCCTGCGATAGCAAAGGAATAAATTCTGTTTCACTGTCCACAGCATCTAAGAAAAAATTCTCATTTGATTCAGTTTGTCTAAACATATGTTATGGGTCTCCTCCGTCAAGTTGTCATAATCCGAAAGTAAATATTTTCTATGAATAACTCAACTGGCTTTTATTACCTAATTTGTGTATTGATAATTAATTAGTTATGATCAAAAAAGACATTTATTATGAATAATTCATCAACAATAGCAACTAACATTCCAGATTATTCATAGCTGATAAATTGTCAATAAAAAAAATCATCCAACCTCCAAGCATGAATTAATGTTTTTTGTTTGTTGTAGAAATGTCTGCAATATGTTGAAGTATTTTTACATCAACATCAGTAAAATCCAAATCCCTTCTTTTATACACCGTACTTGCAACCAACATCGCCTTGTCGAAATTGTATGGCTTCATGCCTGAGGTTCCACCCCAGGAGAAAGAAGGAATAAAATTACGTTGAAATCCCGGACCAAAAATATTGGCACTCACGCCAACCACAGTTCCTGTATTAAACATGGTATTGATTCCGCACTTTGAATGATCGCCCATTATCAGTCCGCAAAATTGCAGACCTGTTGGGATAAAAGTTTTATTGGGATAGTTCCAGATGCGTACTTCATCATAAGTGTTTTTTAGATTAGAATTATTGGTGTCGGCACCGAGATTACACCATTCGCCAATAACAGTATTTCCTAAAAAACCATCGTGTGCTTTGTTTGAATATCCAAAGAAAACCACATTATTTAATTCGCCACCAACTTTGCAGTGTGGGCCTATAGTTGTAGGCCCATAAATTTTGGCACCCATTTTAACTACCGAATTATTACCCAAAACAAATGGGCCTCTAATCATGGAGCCTTCCATAACTTCCGCATCTTTCCCAATGTAAATGGGGCCTTTTTCGGTATTGAAAGTGGAGCTATTAACACGAGCACCCTTTTCGATAAATAGTTTTCCTTTTCCAAGAATTGTATTGCTACAATCAGGTTTTTGAGATTCCCGATGTTTGGTGGCAAGTTTGAAATCTGAAATAATAGCCTTGTTATTATTAGAGAAAATTTCCCAAGGGAAGTCGATCTTTATTAATGTCTCCTGCTTATCGAGCCTCATTATTTTTTTATCCTGCACGATAGGTGAAGCATCCAATTTGCTCTTGTTAACACGCTGTGCAATAATTTTATCATCCCAAACAAGTGATTCATCTTCCTGGAGCTGACTTATCATTTTCACCAATTTTTTAGTAGGAATCACTGATCCGTTGATCAATACATTATCTTTTTCCATCTTTATCGGAAATTTTGTGGTAAGATAACTTACGGTGAGGGTAGATGTTTTTGCCTTCAAAAGCCTTTCCCACTTTTCTCTTATGGTAAAAATCCCGATACGAATATCGGCAACAGGACGGGTAAAAGTTAATGGCAGCAAATGATTTCGGGCGTAATCATCGAAAAGAATATAATTCATAATATGCAGAGGTTTTCGTTTAAGATCGAATTATTTTTGGGTCGATAGACAGACTGCAAACATAAAAAAATTAATCCAAATCTTTTTTAGGCTTGCAATAAAAAGGAAAAACCAACATGCAAAAAAAAAAGCTCTCACAAAAGTGGGAGCTCTTAAATATCTTAAAACAATAACTATTTTTTAGCATCAAGATGTTTTTGATACCTAGTTTTAAACTTATCAACACGACCTGCTGTATCAACAAGTTTCATCTTTCCGGTAAAGAAAGGATGCGATGTGTGGGAAATATCAAGTTTGATCAGTGGATACTCATTTCCATCTTCCCACTTGATTTTTTCTTTTGATGGTGCGGCTGATTTGGTCATAAACGTATAACCATTCGACATGTCTTTAAAAACGACAGGTCTGTATTCTTTTGGATGAATTCCTTTTTTCATGTTTAAATCCCTTTTTTATTTTCGGCGTGCAAAGGTAATTAAATTCAATACAAAAACAACTTTTAGTAAAAATATTATTTTAATCTCATTAAAAACTGTACTACATCAACACCATCAGCATAATCCCAAAGCTCAGGTTTTTGGCTCTGACCAGGGCGTACGGAATTATCAAATCGTTTGTCGATACTCACGATACATTGTATTTGACCCGAAATATTTTGAAGCTTAAATTTTAATAAATCCAAATCATTATACCTTTCATAAAAAACCACTGATACGGGTGATGATAACCCATCATCTTGCTTTAGCATCAAAAACCCATTATCGAAATGTTCAACGGAATTTACCAAGTAAATGGATTTATTGTAATCGTAGTTGTTTTTGTACTTATGTTGAAAAATTACATCATTGTATGCATTAAGACTCTCGAAAAGTTTATCGAAAATAAAATCCTCGGGTACATAAATTTTGGAAACATTTCGGCATCCAAGTCCAAAATATCTGAAGATATCCTCGCCAAGTGCTACAAAATCGCCGGGCTGCTCATTCCCCGTAATCACCGCAACACTATTTCTGTTTTTGCGGATAATGTTTGGATATTTACCAAAATAAAATTCAAAATACCTTGAGGTATTGTTACTACCCGTAGCTATGATTGCATCGAAATTAGTGAGCTTATCTTCAGTAAATTCTGCCATACCACTAAATCCGGGCTCAATTTTTATTAGTATTCTGTGTATCAAAGGCAGCAGTTTGCTGTCGTTGGAAGATAATTTGCCCAAAAATTTATTCCCGGTTATCAACACCGAAAGGTAATCGTGAAATGCGACCAAAGGAATATTCCCGGCCATAACCACACCAATAACTTTCGGATCTTTTGGTTCGAATATCTCTGCAGGATAGCAACTAAACCATTTTTCTATTTTAAATCGATTCAAACTTTTGCCAAGAGATTGAACAGCATGCTTTACACTTTCGGGAGTAAACCATGCGTTTTGCTGCCAAGAGTTGGCAATGAGGTCGTGCAGTTCAACAACTTCTTTTCTAAAACTACGAAACACATCCACATCAGGATTTTGCAGAACATCTCCTAACTTAACACATGCATTTACCCGATCAGTAAGATTAATTTGTAACATATACGTGCAAAAGTACAGGAAAAAAAGATTAATCTAATAGTAATCATTAAGCTTTAACATTTTCCCGGCAAATCACACATATATGCAAACAACCTATTTATTAAGGTTCTACTACCATAAGGAGACAATGAGATAATGCGATAATGCGATAAGGAGATAATGCGATAATGCGATAAGGAGACAATGCGATAAGGAGA
>JAOZRY010000702.1 GCA_029939965.1 Bacteroidales bacterium
GCAAGTTACAATACGGTAATGGAATTAAGGCTTTTGCCATTCACTTGATAATTAGTGCCGGGCGGAAAAGTCAATTCTACGGAAACTCCTCCGACCCGCTTAACCTAATGATTAAATTGCTGTTTGGCTTTCAACTAGCCAAGATGCACTCCCGACATACTCATCTTGCTAGGGTGGCAAATTTAGACGGACCTCTCTAGCAAACACAGTTGTATTATTCTCAATTTAGGCTGCAGCGTCTAATTCTTCTTGCCTAAGGTGCTCAAGTTCATTCTGGCGTAATTTCACCCCAAGTTGTTGAATGTTGCGTCCAAGCACAGCAAGCGAAACATATCTTTTAAACCCATCGATGCCATGATCAGGGCATCGGTCAAGGCCATGCACTTCCAGAGCATTTATTGCAGATTCAACGGCTGAGTGTTGGTGCCTTGCTTTGATAAATTCCTCGGAGTGTTCTTTCTTTTTCTCTTTTTGGGATAGTTTCCCTTTTTTGGGAAGTACAACCAAATCCAAATATTCCAATAGATCTTGTTGATTTTGGGGGCTATGAAATCCTTTATCAAAACTACATGATGTCAAATCTGGATAATATTTTTTCGATTTTTCAACCATTGGAATTGCAACTTGATCATCGGTTTCATGTTGCATGACCCGTTGGTGTAGAATGAAACCATATTGATCTTCAAGTACACAAACCTTGAGACCAAGCTCCACAGGCACCCCGGCTTTACCTTTACTAATCCATTCTGTATGCGGCTCAAAAATGGAAAAAACCTTTTCGTTATGTGGAATTTTTTCTCCTTTTATAACCCGACGACGTATTTGATCAATTTGTCTTTCAGCATGCTCAATATACCCTTCAATTGCTGAGATATAGGCTATAGCAATAGAACCACCATTCAAATCTAGATTTAGTAATGTGTTTTTGGTTCTTTCCAAGAAGTTATTAGCAGTATCAATATATTCTTGATGTGCCGCAATTATGAGCTGTTTCCTTTGTTCTTTTTTCTTGGGATCTTTTGATGTTGAGTGCTTTAGTTTCTGGGCTTTTCTGTACAGCTTTTTTACTGTCTTCAGATTATGACGGCTTTGACGCCACCCAGTCCATCGACAAAGAGCACATAAGGCTGCCACCAAAGTGATTACCTTACGCATGGCATCAAAAAGTAAATTTATATCAGTCGGATAGTGAACATTCGTCTCAACAACAAAAGAATCACATCTGCCTTTCAATTTATCGTCGTCTTTTTTTTTAACCAGACTATGACCTTCCTGTACAACTATCTTGTTTATTTCCTCCAGTATTTCAGGGGTCAACAACGAAACATTATCTTTTAATGTTTGCAGCTTATACTCATAATCTTCATCTAATAAACCGTGCCCAAGCATTTGCCTGATTGTTTTATGGTTGTTTGCCATCTCCTCCAAGCGATCATAATCCCAATTTAAATTAACCCTCAATACTCCGAAAATTAATATTTTCCATAAATCCATCCCTGGGCGACCATTTTGGTGATCTGTATTTGGAAGTACTTTTGTTTTAAGAATTTCAAAAACAACATCTCGTAACTTTGGGGATGTGTATATATGTTGCAGACCTAACAAGAGAGGAGGTATGTCGTCGCGAGATTTAAGGTTGATTTTTATTTTGGAAACTGGAATTTCTCCAATTTGCATTTGGGGATTTTTTGATTGTCTCATGGGAAGTTAAAAACGAAGAATTTGGCAAAAGGTCATTACTTAAACAGGTTGTAGTTTGGCTCATTAGTTGAAAAATGATGTACACTCAGCACTTTACAATAATTGCTGGAATTTTCCAAACAACTAAAAAACGATTCGCCAAAAAAATCTTCGTCTGCAATATAACGGCTAATTGCGTAAAGTTCTGACAGTACTATCTTTCCGGTCAACCACTAAGTATGCAAACCTGGCCAATTCAGCTACTCAAGCTGGCGACTGGGATGCCGCTAGAAGATATTGGGCAAAAGCTGTAGTTAATGCAGAGTTAGCTAAAATGCCCCCAGAGACCTTAGCAATATTAAATTATGAGTATGGAAGAGCGTTAGGGGTTACGTGCTACTATGAAAAATCAGAACAATATATACGAAAAGCATTAGAATTAGATCATAGTGATGGATTTGGTTGGGATAAAGCTGAAACTTACTATAATAAAACACAGTTTTCTAAAGGAATTAGCCTAGAGTTTGATTACAAAAAAGTATCTGATAATTTCTATACTGGAGTTATTGGGTTTA
>JAOZRY010000703.1 GCA_029939965.1 Bacteroidales bacterium
AATTTACAATGGTATGGCCCCGAAGGGATAATTGATGGGGCGACAGCAACTGAGCTTACAATCCAAAAGGTGAACTTTCTGAGCGTTGGCGATTTTTATTGTGTAGCCGAAAACGTATGCGAACCTGTCTGGAGTCAGGTTGCTTCGCTAAATGTGATTTCAGGAGGTGTTTCACAGAGTATCTCCCTAAGTCAGGGCTGGAGCGGGGTTTCATCGTATTTGTGGATGGACAACTTTACCGTTGAGGAAGTTTTTGCCCCGTATTTTGCCGAACTAATAATTATGATGGATGATGAGAATATGTTCTGGCCGGGCATGGGTGTAAACACAATCGGGTTGTGGGACAACCACCAGGGTTATAAAATTAAAGTGGACGAAGCGTTTGAACTAATTCTATCAGGTAGCCTCGAAAATGAAACAACGCTTGAGCTTGCTTCCGGATGGACAATCATTCCGGTTTTAAGCGAATGTACTGTTGACGTTGAAGAAATTTTCGCGCCACTTTCAGGAAATATGGTCATTGTAAAAGATGTGGCTGGATGGAATGTTTACTGGCCCGAATTTGGTATAAACACATTACAAACTCTCGAACCGGGCAGAGCATATTTTGTATTGATGGATTCGGAGGCTGAACTAACTTTTCCTGAATGTGTTTTGAAAATAACCCCATCCCTTACCCTTCCCATCGAGGAGAACGGAGTATCCATACACAAAGGGAATCCTGTTCTCCTGCAAAAGAAGTGGACAATGGATGAGGCCAATTTCCCATGGAAAATCACACCTCCATCCACAACGAGCCACACAATAGCTATTCCGATAACAGCAACTCAAAATTCAGGTATTGGAGATAATGCAATCATTGGCGCATTTTCATCAAACGGAATATGCCATGGGCTTACAATTCTCGAAAAGGATAAAAATACTGTCCTTACTATTTTCGGTAATGACCCTTATACCAAAATCAAAGATGGTTTCGATGAAAACGATCCTATCATCCTGAAATCCTACAATCAGGAAACAAAAGCCGAACATATTCTTGAAGCTGGTTTTGATGCCAATTATACCGGAAATACCTTTATAAGCCACGGCCTTTCGGTAATAAGAAATTTAAAAACAGGATTTATATCGGAAGCAGAACAAGGGATCAATTCAATCTCCCTTTTTCCGAATCCCGCTAAGGACAAAATTTATATCTCCGGTTTTGATGGAGAAGCAACCATCACCATCCTCGACAACCGAGGAAGAGCAATAATCAATAATCTATGCATCAATCCAAATGAAGCCATTGATATTTCTACACTCCGGCAGGGTGTTTATTTTGTTGAAGTTTCAACTAACGGGGAAAAGATTATTGAGAGATTAGTGAAGATGTAATAGGTTGGATTTTAGCCACGAATGCACGAATGTCATTTATTCGTGCATTCGTGGGTTTTTCACAGAGCAAGAAATGGTTGATGTTGAAATACAGAAAGGTAGGGCATTTGAATAACAGAAAAATAATAACAACAATGAATAAATATCTTTATCAGGATTTTTTGGAAAATAAGGAAACATATAAAAACAATGTTTTTTTTTGGGTGAATATAATCAAAAACATTCTTTCCCCTGAAAAGCATGAATATACAGAATATATTAGTACGACTGATAATTTGGGAAATGAGTTTTTTGATGGAAACCCAATTAGTAATTTATTGGTAGAAAGGCTAAATAAAGCAGTTAGGATAATTCAGGAAAAGCCTGGAACAAACAAAATAATATTGTTCTCGGCTTGGCTAAACGAAATTGAACTGCAGGAAGGACAAAGTATTGACGAGCTGGTTATTTCACTTGAACTGACCCAGGAGACAGCACTTCTTACCGTTGATTTGATCAGCGCGTGGATACTTCGGGACTTAACCAAATTCAGGATGAAAGAATACATTAAAACAATGGCAATACTGAGGGATTTGATAACCCGACAACAGACTGAATTTGCAGTGTGAAGAGAACAAATTGAGTGTCTGATAATGATGAAACAATTTTTTTAGGCCACTGATATACTAATATTTCAAACTTAAAAACATCAAGTCTTTTCATCAATCAATGATCCTGACGTTTTTAGTTGGATATTTCTTAAACAAAAACCTTACAACATGAAATGAATCCACACGACCACAGGTCATACGACTTCATAGGGACTAACTTCGTGTCGTTTGAGTTGCTGTTTTGTGTTTTTTTAATTATTAGTTTTTTTTAACTTTTTGTTCTTTTCTAAA
>JAOZRY010000003.1 GCA_029939965.1 Bacteroidales bacterium
CATTGAATCATTTTTGTATGTTCCACTAAATTCGCAGTAGAACCATTTTAATTAAAGTATAAAAATATGCCATGAGATATTTAGCCATTATTTTCATTTTTATCCTACCGCATACTTTCCCTACCAAAATATTTAGCCAAAATAATGTATGTAGTTGTGACAGCCTCCTTCAGCTTTTAAAAAAAACTCCTGATAACAACCAATTACTCGAGGAATTTGGTAAGGCTGCTAAAAGCATTGTTACCTCCAACCCGGATACAGGATATTTTTATGTTTCGGAATTATACCTCTTTGCCGATCGTTCAAATCACAGATATCTGATGGCAAAAGCCTTGAATCTTCAGGGAATAATCCTGGAACAAATTGACTATCGCCGATCGATCGAAAAATATAATCAATGCCTTACTATTTCGGAGAAAGCCGGTTACAAAAAACTCATAAGTTCGGCACTGAACAATCTAAGTATTGTTTATTCAGTAATGGGCGAATATGACCTGTCAATTAAATACCTGCTCAAATTACGCCAACTTGCCGAAGATATAAACGACACCATGCGATTAGCTGCTGCTCTCAATAACATTGGGTTGAGATATTATGACATGGATAGCCCCAAAGTTGCATTAGATTATTATGAAAAAGCAAAATATCTGAATTTTGCAATAGGAGACATGAACAGGTACGCAACTAATCTCTCCAATATTGGTGTAGCCTGGCAGGCAATGGAACAATACGACTCGGCATTTTATTATCATACAAAAGCCATCGAACTTCACCAGCTAAATAATGATTCCTACAAACTTCAGTATAGCTATCAGGCCTTAATTTTTCTGTATTTCGATATGGACGAATATACCAAAGCGTGGGAAGCATTCGATTCGGCCATGTTTCATGCTCAACAAGCAAATGATAACTATGGCATCATTAACTTAATGGTGGCAGAAGCAGATCTACTTAACGAAGAAAAAAGGTATCCGGAAGCAATCGACATCCTGTTATCGGCTGAAACATTGGCTCTTGAGATGAATTACAGATCAATTCTGATTGATCTTTACAAGCAACTCACCGTTAGTTTCCGGGGCAAAAAAAACTATATTAGTGCTTTTAAATACAACGAAATATACATTATACTGCGCGATTCGCTACAGAATTTGGAAAAAAATAAAGCATTTGCACAAGTTAATAACTATGAAAAAGAGAAGGCTGAAAAAGAGAGAGAAATTTTGGCAAAGAGCATCGAAATTCAGAATCTAAACATTAAACGCCAAAAGCTATTGCGTAATTTTACTATTGTTTTGGGATGCTTGTTTCTTGTAATGCTGATAGGCCTCTGGACCAGGTTCAGGCTCATCAGACGGGTAAAGCGTGAACTTGAGGTTAAAAATGCCATTATCGAAAACGAAAAGGAAAGATCGGAGAAATTACTTTTAAACATTTTACCAGCCGAAACAGCCAAAGAGCTAAAAGCATCAGGAAAATCCAAAGCAAAAATGTACGAAATGGTTACTGTTCTTTTTGCAGATTTCAAAGGGTTTACGAAATTAGCAGAGCAATTAGCCCCACAAGTTTTAGTTGATGAAATTGATTATTGCTACAAAATGTTTGATAGTATAATTGGAAAACATCAGGTAGAAAAAATAAAAACCATCGGTGATGCATACATGTGTGCAGGTGGTTTACCAAATGCCAACATTACAAATCCAATAGATGTATTAAGAACTGCATGCGAAATTCGGAGTTTTATGAAATCCTATAAGAAAGACCGGATTTTACAGAAAAAACCTTTTTTTGAAGCGCGTATTGGAATTCACACAGGGCAGGTGGTAGCCGGTATAGTTGGCACACGAAAATTTGCCTACGACATTTGGGGCGATACAGTGAATATTGCCTCGCGAATGGAATCGGGCGGAGAAGTTGGAAAAATCAACATTTCGCAAACCACCTACGAAAAAATTAAAGATCAGTTTATATGCGTTTACCGCGGGAAAATTGAAACAAAGAACAAAGGATTGCTGGATATGTACTTTGTTGAAGGCCCAGCCAATTAATTTTTATCTGACGAAAAAACACAAATACTCAAAACAGATGTAAATATTTATTGAGATAAAAAAACTGAAGAAATTCAAACAATAGGGGATTTTGGAAAATATAATGAAGTAACTATACAAAAAAAATAAATTGATTTAGATTTTTTGTAATATCTCGAGTAATTTTTCTTTCCTGCGCGATGACACCGGAGCCATAAGATTGCGAGTTAACTTTATAACGCTGGCATCATACTTTTCAACGGATTTGATATGATTTATATTAACCATATATTGACGATGTGGCCGTACAAAACCATTGCTTGTAAGAATTTCATCATATTCCTTCAGCGTTTTTGAAACCATATGTTCTTTGCCATCTTCCATGTAAAAAATGGTGTAATTCTTATACGATTTACACATTATAATCCCGGAAATGTTTACAATATCCAACTTATTATTTGTTGTTAAAACCAGTCGTTGCCGGTTTTCGCCAGCAGGAACTCTCAAAAGCAATTCTAATACTTTGCTTTTCATATCCTTATTTTCAAGTTCTGTTTCAGCTTTGTGTACAGCATCAATAAGCTCATCAGGAATTATCGGTTTAAGCAGGTAGTGTATTGCACTATGCTTAAATGCTTCGATGGCAAAATCGGAATGGGCGGTAGTAAAAATGATATTGAAGTTATAATCGTTTAATTGATGTAAAAGATCAAACCCATCTCCATCAGGCATTTTAACATCCAAAAATACAATATCAGGTTTATTGAGCTTGATGCATTGCACCCCCGATTTAACATCATGAGCTTCTGCAACAACATCAACTATACTGCAATAATGCGACAAAAGCACTCTTAGTGCATCGCGAGCACTATACTCATCATCGATGATTACCCCTCTAATCATAAGCAATTGTTATAAGTTCCAAAATAAAACAGACACGTAAAAGTAAATTATTTAGAATTACAAAAATGAATTATCGAAAAAAAATAAAAACCGATTAACAACCCATCATTTTATTAATGAGTGTTTCAGGTAAATTTTATCTTTGTCTTTGTTAAAAAAAATAAATATATGATAAAATCAATGACAGGTTATGGCCGTGCCGAAGGAGAGGCAGGTACAAAGAAGTTTACAGTTGAAATTAAAACCCTCAACAGCAAACAGTTCGATTTAATTTCGCGAATTCCTATCATTTACAAAGAAAAGGAACTCGAAATACGATCGCATCTACTTCAGGCACTGAGCAGGGGTAAAATTGAAATAACCCTTACTACCGACCACTCCGAAAAAGTTGAAAACTACGCTTTGAATATTGCGCTTGCAAAGAAATACTTTAGCGAGATTCAATTGCTGCAACGGGAAATAAATATTGAAGATGACCCCCAAATCATGAATACCCTTCTCAAATTACCGGATGTAATTCAGGCTGTTCCCGAAAAACTTTTGGATGAAGAATGGAAAAATATTTCGATGATAATAAACCTGGCAGTTGACAATTGTGACACCTCAAGAATTAATGAAGGGAAAAATCTGGAAAAAGATTTCACACAACGCATTAAACTCATCGATGCTTTCCTTAAAGAGATTGAAAAGTTTGAAGGCAGACGTATCGAAAGGATTCGCGAAAAATTCAGGAAAGATTTGCAAAAATATGTTGATGACAATAAAATTGATGAGAACCGTTTTGAACAGGAAATTATATACTATTTAGAAAAAATTGACATCACAGAGGAAAAAGTAAGACTAAGTAATCACTGTGATTATTTTTTGCAAACACTTAATGAAAATCATACTTCCAATGGTAAAAAACTAAATTTTATTAGCCAGGAAATTGGAAGGGAAATCAATACCATTGGTTCAAAAGCCAACGATTCTGACATCCAGAAGTTAGTAGTACAAATGAAAGATGAACTCGAAAAAATAAAGGAACAACTGTATAATATTTTGTAAAAATGAACGGGAAACTTATCGTTGTATCCGCTCCTTCGGGATCGGGGAAAACCACAATAGTAAGGCAGGTTTTGAATTTCGGTATCAATCTTGAATTTTCGGTATCGGCCTGCAGCCGCAAACCACGCGGAAATGAAGTTAACGGGAAAGATTATTATTTTTTGAATGAAACTGATTTTAAGAAGAAAATCGATAATGATGAATTTATCGAATGGGAACAAGTTTATAAAGGATGTTATTATGGTACACTCAGGGCAGAAGTGCAACGCATCTGGCAAACAGGGAATCATGTAATTTTTGATGTTGACGTAATTGGAGGTTTAAATATTAAAAAACAATATCCAAAGAATTGTCTCGCAATCTTTATTAAAGCCCCATCAATAAATGACCTCGAGAGCCGCCTGCGTGGAAGATCTACCGACAGTGAAGAAACAATAAGAAAAAGGCTGGAAAAGGCGGAATACGAACTTTCATTTTCGCCACAATTCGATTTGGTGATTACAAATAATATACTGGAGGATGCGGTAAACCAAGCTATCAGGGTTATTACTGATTTTATAAAATAATAATACGCTACGTCATGTTAGAATCCAACAAATTATGAAACAAAAAACAGGATTATTTTTTGGCTCCTTCAATCCAATCCACACCGGGCATATGATTGTGGCCTCCTACATGCGCGAATTTACCGACCTGGATCAGGTTTGGTTTTTGTTATCGCCACAAAACCCATTGAAAGATAAGAAAAACCTGCTTGCCGACCACCATCGTCTTATGCTTGTAAAAACTGCAATTGAAGATGACTCCGGGTTTATGGTTTCTGACATCGAATTTAAAATGCCCAAACCGTCCTATACCATCGATACACTTACGTGGCTTTCGGAAAAATACCCTGATAAAGAGCTGGTACTTATTACAGGTACTGATATTTTTTCGAATTTTCATAAATGGAAAAATTACCAGGTACTCCTCGAATATTACTCCATGTATGTTTACAACCGACCTGGCTACGATGTAGGAGAATACAGCAACCATCCATCCGTAAAATTATTTAATGCTCCATTAATGGAAATATCTTCCAGCTTTATCAGAGAAGCCATCAGGTATAAAAAAGATGTAAGGTATATGATGCCTGCCAAAGTATGGCAGTACATCAGAGAGATGCATTTTTATGAAAAATAAAATACAAATCCAATTCGTATTTCTAAGGCTTTTAAATTAGATGGTAGAGGTTGGAAGATAGAGGTTTGAAGATAGAGGTTGGAAGATAGAGGTTAGATTGTAGAGGTTGGAAATTAGAAATTGGGTTTTATTTAGAGCAATTAGGTGAATTAGAAATTCTATTAACCAATCTCTTTTCCGGCTTGCCAAGGTTAGAATTATCCGGTAAATTATCTAAAAATAGTCTGCTTTCTGTCTGGACCAATCGATAAAATAGAAATGTGTGTTTTTGTAAATTTTTCGATAAAATCGATATAATGATTTAAGTGCTCCGGAAAACCGCCAATACCGGTAATGCCATCAAGAGGAGTATTCCAACCGGGAAGCTCTTCATACACTGCCTTCACTTTGTCATCTTCGAACGGGATATAATCAATTAGTTGTTCCTTGAGTTTATAACTGGTACTTATTTTTATTTTCTCAAATCCAGCAAGAACATCACCTTTGGTCATAACCAAATCAGTAACACCATTAAGCATTATCGAATAATTAAGAGCCACCAGATCGAGCCAGCCACAACGTCGGGGCCTACCTGTTGTGGAGCCATATTCATTACCTTCATCTCTCATCAACTTACCATCATCATCAAACAATTCGGAAGGAAAAGGGCCGCTGCCAACACGGGTACAATAGGCCTTAAAAATACCATAAACCTTCCCGACTTTTGACGGGGCAATACCTAACCCTGAACAAACACCGGCACAAATTGTATTTGAAGAGGTAACAAACGGATAGGATCCGAAATCGATATCTAACAAGGTGCCTTGTGCTCCCTCAGCAAGTACCGATTTGCCTTGCTTTAAACTTTCGTTTATATAATTCTCGCTATCGACCTGCTCAAAATCCTTGATCACTTCTATAGCAGCGATCCATTCTTTTTCATAATCATCAAACGAAAGACCATCAATTTTAAATTCGCCGGGATCGTAATTATACGAATTGATAATTTGCTGATGTTTGGCTTTGAGTTCTGCATATTTCGAATCAAAATCGTTATTAAAAATCTCACCCATCCTCAAGCCCTGCCTCGCAACTTTATCAGTGTAAGTGGGGCCGATACCTTTTAGTGTTGATCCGATTTTAAATTTTCCTTTTGATTTTTCATACACAGCATCGAGCATTCTGTGCGATGGTAAAATAAGGTGGGATTTCCTGGAAATTACCAGATTCTTCCGGGGATCGATGTTTTTGAAGTTAAGTTGTTTCACCTCTTTACTAAAAACATACGGATCGATAATTACACCATTTCCAATTAAGTTTTGCTTATTGGAGTTAAAAATTCCTGAAGGAATGGTATGAAGAACAAATTTCAACCCGTCAAACTCAATTGTATGTCCCGCATTTGGCCCTCCCTGAAAGCGAGCAATAATATCATATTCGGGTGTTAAAACATCAACAATTTTTCCTTTGCCTTCATCTCCCCACTGAAGACCCAATAATACATCGACTTTCATTATCATTTTTCGACTATTCTTTTTTTCTCTCCCGCCAATTTTTTTTCCTTTTTTACATATCCGTTGCAATGCCCGTAAAATGTAAGCGAGTGATGAGTAATACTAACTCCAAGTTCACTTTCAACAAAATCTACTATCTCTTGAATTTTTGGATCGTAAAACTCCATTACTTCGCTATTATCAAGACAAATAAAATGATCGTGCTTTTTAAACTTAAAAGTCCTCTCAAACTGCGCACAATTGTTCCCAAACTGATGTTTGGTTACCAGACTACAATCGAGAAGCAATTCGATGGTGTTGTACAAGGTAGCCCTGCTAACACGATATTTATTATTTTTCATCTTTATGTAGAGCGTCTCAATGTCGAAATGCCCTTCGGTGTCATAGATCTCTTTAAGGATGGTGTAACGCTCCGGAGTTTTTCTATGCCCGTTACCTTCAAGGTATTCTGTGAATATCTTTTTTACTGCTTCAAAAGTTTCTTGATTGTCTTTCATTGCCGCCAAAATTTTTATTCGACAAATGTAAATCTTTTTTAATATTATTTAGAATAAATAAAAGTAGATTTTTTAAAGTAACAGATATAAATAAAACAATAAAAAATTGCTATTTATTCAGGATTCAACCTGCTGATCCTTTTAATTTCCTTAATTTTTTTAATATCTGAAATAAGATCGTTAAGGTTTTTAGTATTTTGAACATACAGCATTATGGTTCCTTCTGACACTTCGTTTGAACTTTGCAGATTAAACGATCTAATTTTTAATTTGTATTTGTTGGAAATAATATCTGCAATACGATAAATAATACCCTGTTTATCAATGCTTTTAAATTCGAGCCCGGCCAGGAATCTGATTTTATCTTTCTTATTCCATTTGGCTTTAACAATACGATTACCAAAGCTCGACATTAATTCCTGTGCCTGTTTGCAATTTACCCGATGAATCATAATCGGATTTTTTGGTGTAATAATACCGATAACATCATCTCCGGATATGGGGTTACAACACGATGCCACTTTATATTCGATGTTAGTATTATCTCCCAACAAAACCTTTTTGGGTTTATTTCTTACCTGATCCGCAAGATTATCTTCAAATGTATGATCTTGATTTTTGGGTTTGTTAAAAGGGTTGAGTGCATTTAACCATGGATTTCTTCCTGGTTTTTGGCAACACAATTTCAAATCTTTTTGTCCTATTTTATCAATAGCAATATTGTAGTACAAGTCTATTACACTTGCAATTTTTGTGTATTCCTGAAATTTTTTTAGGTTCTGCTTATTAAATTCAAGTCCAAGAGCACCGAAATATATTTTTAATTTTTCCTGACCATCATTGTAATATTTCTTTCGATCCTCCTTAATAGCATTATTTATATGATTTTTTGCACGAGCAGTAATTACAAACGAAAGCCATTCGTTTTGAGGTTTTTGCTTTTTTGATGTAATAATCTCCACCTGATCCCCACTTTTTAATACGTGCTTTAGAGGCTGTAATGTGAGGTTAACTTTTGCACCCAGACTGTGGTTTCCAATTTCGGAATGAATATTATATGCAAAATCCAGTGCAGTAGCCTTAAGAGGTAATTTTATCATATCTCCTTTGGGAGTAAAGGTATAAATCTCCTCAGAGTAAAGGTCGAGTTTAAAATCATCGAGAAAATTTAAGGCATCATTTTCGGTATTCTGAAATTGCTCCCGAATCCGGGTTAACCAGGTTTCGATGGCCGTACCTTCGTCAGTCATATTTTTATAAAAATGATGAGAAGCATACCCTGATTCAGCAATTTCATGCATCCGTTTCGAACGAATTTGGATTTCGACCCACTTACCGAGATTACTCATTACCGTTGTGTGAAGGGCTTCGTAACCATTGGCCTTAGGTATTGATATCCAATCCCTTATTCTGTCGTGTTTGGGTTTATAAATATCGGTGATAAGCGAATAAACTTTCCAACAATCAAGGCGTTCGGTTTCGGGTGATGCGCTGAGAATAATCCTCACCGCAAAAATATCATAAACATCCTCAAAGTTTATGTTTTGTTTCTGCATTTTCTGCCAGATCGAATAGATAGATTTCAACCTTACATGAATCATATAAGAAATATCGTGGTTGGTAAGGTTATTTTTGATGGGGTAGATAAAACGGTTGATAAACCTGTCGCGATCGATTTGTGTTGCTTCAACCTTCGACTTAATAAATTCGTAAACATCAGGCTCGGTATATTTAAGTGAAATATCCTCCAGCTCGGTCTTTACATTGTAAAGGCCGATGCGAAATGCAAGCGGAGCGTATAAAACGAGCGTCTCAGAAGCAATTTTTAGTTGCTTATCACGAGGCATATAATCTAGGGTACGCATGTTGTGAAGCCTGTCGGCAAGCTTAATAAGTATTACCCTCATATCCTTGGCCAATGCAAGTATCATCCGCTTAAAATATTCGGCCTGTATCGATCGCTGTCCATCATCGAGAACCCCTTGAATCTTTGTTAACCCGGCAATAATCATGGCGATGCTCGGATTGAATTGCTGCTCAATATCTTCGATTGTAACTTCGGTATCTTCAACCACATCGTGCATAAGAGCACACGCTATCGACGTGGCATCCAAACGCATATCCTTGGCACAAATAGTAGCAACTTCAAGGGGGTGATAAACAAAAGGTTCTTTGGATCGGCGACGCATTCCTTTATGTGCTTCTACAGCAAGATCGAAGGCTTTGCGCACCATCTTACCCTCTTCATCACTTTTGCGGTTTTTCCACTTTCGTAAAAGAATCCGGTATTTTTGGGCAATTTCTTTTTTTTCAGACTCTGTGTACATCAGATTTTATTACTGTTTTTCATCAAGCAAAATTAAACATAAACAGCCTTCAAAATAGTACGGTTGTATAAAATTTTTAAAAAATAAACGTTAATAATTTCCCGAACTGAAAAATTTGTGAATTAATCAGATTAAAATGGCATTATTTTAGATAATTTGCCAATAAATTAATTTCTTTGTTACCTTATAATTGTAAATTGATTTAATGAGAAAACTTTTACTTTTCATAATATTGATATTTATTTCCCAATTTGCTTTTTCGACACATCAGCGGGCGGGTGAAATTACTTACAAAGCAATTTCTAATTTAAAATATGAATTTACTATTGTAACCTACACCTACACACCGAGCCCGGCTGACAGACCAAAATTAGATATTGATTGGGGTGATGGCACCTCTCAAAGCGTTCCAAGAACACAAAAAATTAATTACCCAAATAATATCAGCCGAAATGTTTATTCAGGCACATCACATACCTTCCCGGGGCAGGGAACCTATATTATTTCTGTTGAAGACCCAAACCGAAACTATGGCGTACTAAATATCCCAAATTCAGTAAATGTTCCATTTTTCATTCGCACTCAACTGGTTATAAATCCTTTTCTGGGGCCTAACAATTCCGTCGATCTTCTTGCACTTCCGGTTGATGATGGTTGCGTTAACACACTTTATATGCACAACCCGGCGGCCTACGATCAGGATGGCGACAGTTTATCGTACAAATTAGTTTCTTGCCGTGGTGCATTTGGTCTGCCAATTCCGGGTTTCATTCTACCCAATGAGGTAGTTACCTCCATTCCAACAATCTTCGAAATCGATCCTTTAACCGGAACCATAATCTGGGATAACCCTATTTTGCAAGGCGAATACAATATTGCATTTCAAATTGAGGAATGGCGAAGTGGGGTGAAAATGGGATATGTTACACGAGATATGCAGATAACTATTATTGCATGCGATAATCAGGCACCAATAATAGACCCCATACAAGACACTTGTGTTAAGGCTGGTGATACCCTGATTTTTGATGTAACAGCATACGACCCTGATGGAGATTCTGTTGCGATAAGAGCTTTGGGTGGCCCGTTTCAGGTTAGCGACAGTCCTGCCGAATTCCCCGTTGCTGTGGACGAAGGATCAGTAACCTCAACATTTACATGGAACACCAATTGTTCGCATGTTCAATTCCAGCCCTACCAGGTAGTTTTTACTGCCCGCGATACATTAAATTTCCCACAGTTGGCTGCCATCAAAACTGTAAACATAAATATAATAAGTCCTGCACCCGAAAACCTAAGTACCTCAGCTGTTGGAAACACTGTTCACCTAAGTTGGGAACAGGCTGTTTGTAACCATACAATTGGATACGATCTTTACAGAAGAAACGGTTTTTATAATTTCCAACCCGATGTTTGCGAAACCGGTGTGCCTGAATATACAGGTTATCAAAAAATAGCTACCATCCAAAGCATTACGGACACCACTATTGTGGACGACAATAGTGGCATGGGGCTGGTTCATGGAATAGATTATTGCTATATGGTTGTATCGTTTTTTGCTGATGGAAGCGAAAGTTATGCTTCTAACGAAGCCTGTGCAACACTCAAAAAGGATGTTCCGATCATCACAAACGTGTCAGTAAATAAAACCTCTGTTACTGAAGGTGAAATTTATATTGCATGGTCGAAACCTACCGAACTGGATACACTAATATTTTCGGGACCATACAAATACAAAGTAAACAGGTCGGATAACGAAAATCCACAATTTATAAATATCGGCGAAACCAGCAATATTAACGATACTATTTATAATGATGTTTCGGGATTGAATACAGCAGAGAAAACGTTTGCCTATAAAGTGGATATGTATAATCTTGCTAATGGTGTTGAGGAATTTATTGGATCCACGCAGATTGCCCGATCAATGTTTCTGTCGATTTCTGAAACTGACCAGGCCTTACAGCTTTCATGGAATTTTGAAGCACCATGGTACAATACCAAATACAATATTTACAGATACAATGCCGTAAGCGAAACTTTTGAACTACACGATTTTAGTACTCAAACTACATATCTAAATGGTAACCTTACAAACGGCTACGAATATGTGTATTACATCGAAAGCATTGGACAGTACACTGCTCCCGGCCTGGTTAATCCGATTGTTAATCTCTCTCAAATCAACTCAGGTATTCCCATCGACAATGTACCACCATGCCCACCGCTGCTTTATGTAAGCACAAATTGCGAATTAATTCAAAATCAACTTTGGTGGGGATTTGCTGTGGGTTGCCCCAAAGATGTTGCCGGTTACTATGTGTATTATGCTGCTATCGAGGGCGATGATCCGGCTATTATCGATTCGATTAACAATCCCTTTGACACAACATACTCACATTCGAATTTGAATTCGATAACCGGATGTTATCAGGTAAAAGCCATCGACTCTACCGGAAACATTAGTGATTTCAGTAATAAGGTTTGTGTAAGTATCGATAGTTGCTCAACATATAGCCTGCCAAATGTTTTTACTCCAAACCATGATGAATATAACGAATATTTCAAACCACTTCCGGGATACACTTCCATAGAAAGAA
The DNA here is from genome assembly GCA_029939965.1 of Bacteroidales bacterium. GTDB lineage: Bacteria > Bacteroidota > Bacteroidia > Bacteroidales > 4484-276 > SABY01. The sequence goes on from JAOZRY010000003.1 coordinate 12,074, forward strand.
TTGAAATGAAAATTTTTAACCGTTGGGGCAGAATAGTTTTTGAAACTTCTGATCCCGAAATAAACTGGGATGGCAAAAACATAAACAATAATCAGGATTGCATTGAGGGTGTATATTTTTATGTATGCAATGTATTCGAAATTCGGCTTGAAGGTTTATCCAAAAGAACTATTAGCGGTTCGGTTACTATACTTCGGTAGTTTTTTACAGCACATTTGGTTTTTAGCAAAAATCATTACAGATACCTTTTTCCTGAAACCCGTATCCATCCAATCATCAAAACATTAATCATAAATATTATTACACAAGTATATAAAATACCAAAAGCCGGAAGCAAAACAATAACTGTGAACAATGCTCCAATTGCAGAACCAATAAGATCGGCACCGTATATTTTAGCAGCCTTAGATTCAAAACTACCTTGTGATAAATCCGAGGACCACGAAAACTGCACCCCCGTTACAATACCTGAAAATAGTATGATCGCAAACAAAAAAAATTGATTAAACAAATCAAATGAAATGCCTGTTTTATAAAAACCAATAAATACAGGGACTAATAGAACCGACATCCCTACGAGTAATTGATTAACTAAGAATTGTGTAATGGAAACCCTTTTTACTATTTTTACTGAAAGCCATACCCCAAAGGCTAATCCGCCCATAAAAGCTGCAATGAACAATGCCAGCGACTGAAACAAATACCCAAACAAAATCTGGAATATCAGCAAAACCATTACCGAGACAGATGAGGCTGTAAAACCGGCAGTAAACATGGCTTTTCCGCTCAATCTAAATAAAACCATAAATAGCAATAATACCATCGAAACACCAATGATCACCCATTGTATCCCAATGTTGTACCACGACAACCAGTAGCTAATCCTTTTAAAGTATGCAACCGGATAAAAATCGAGATTAACCTTTGCATCCTGATCCAGATGGTATAAAATTTCGTTTCCTCTCATTTCTATCAATTCATCATCAAGATAATACTTGTTAACAAATTGATTTTTAATTCCCCTTGTCTCTACAGCCAATGCAATGCGATAAGATAATACCGAATCGGAGGCAAGCAGATAATTTGATGCTCCCGGGATTATAAGCACATTATTAAAAACACTCTTCAGTGTCCTGATTTGAATTGCATATAAATCCATCATTTCATCACCCACATAATTGCTGTTACCCTCTACCTGAAAAGAGAGGATACCTCCCGGAGAAAGCCGGGTCTTAATCATTTCGAAAAATTCCTTCGTATAAAATCTATTGAATTGCAAGGAGGCAGGTGGTGGCAAATTCATCAAAATCACATCATAAAAATCATTGCTTTTCTTGATAAATAATCGTGGGTCGAGGTGGTGAATATTCAAATGATCGTTATGAGGTATTCCAAAATAGTTGCCTGTAATTTCGATTATATCTTTATTTACACCCACATAGTCAACGTGCTCAATTTGATATTTTTCAATTTCATGGTACAAACCGCTAATATTTCCGGAAATTATAAGTACATTTTTGGGAAATAAATGTTGTGCCATTGCAAAATGCACGCACTCTTCGTTTGCCGCATCATTGGCAGAAGAATACACAGCCATACCGTTTTCGAACAAATTGAGTTGATCTCCCGAACGGGTTATGGTAAGATTTCCATAAGGAGTATCCCGGTTTTCGATAATTATCTGACCTTTGTAATTGGAAGCTCTTGCAAAAGCAAACCAATCGAAAACCCAATGCAACAAAACCCACATCAATAATCCAATAAAGAGTGTATGCTTTATTCCCGGTTTTTTTTCCCAGGCAATCGAAACCAATATTGCTGTAGCAAAATTAGCCGATGAAACCACAATTAAAATTTCGGGTAAGTCAAAAAACCTGATTAGTAAAAAAGTAAAAATAATACTTCCGGCAACACTCCCCAATGCTTCAAGGGCATACACCTGAGCTGCTCTTGAATTAAAATGTAATTGGCTATACGCTCCTACCAAAAAGGTAAACAATGCCCCCGACAAAATGCAAAATGGTGCCATGATCAACAACGACAAAACCCAACTATCGTAAAACCCCGGCAATACTCCAGGAGCAAAAAAATATGCTTTTGCAAAATATAATGCCAGAAAAGAGATTGGTGGAAGTAACCCTGTAAATAGCTGTGTAACAATAATATGATTTATGCTGCTTTTTTTAAAAACATGAACTTGTCCAAGATACGCACCGAAACCCGTCAACAACATCCAGTTGCTCAAAATAATTCCAATCACCAATTCATTCCCGTTCAAAATGATGAGAAAGTTTCTTAGAAAAACTACCTGAACCGTTAAAGCTGTAAATCCGGCAATGATTATTGAGGCTTGTAAACTATTTTCTTTTTTTATGGAGATTTTGTACATTTGTGTTATTTTATACCAAAAGCTAATTCAATTTATGATTTATGATTTATAATTTATTATTGAAACCGCAAAGTGGGAAATTGACAACAAAATATTTAAACAACATGTTGGTTATTTTTCCAAATTAAGAGGCTAAACATCTTCAAATATCGACATTAGCTACAAAATGAAAAAACATTTTTTTTACCTGATACTCACAATCGTTATGTTTGGAAATATATTTTCAGCAAAAGGACAACCCAAAGATAAATCATCTGTACATACAGATCGGAAACCTTGTGTGGCAGGGCAGTTTTATCCGGGAAACAGCACTGATCTTCGGGAGGAACTTCAAGCATATTTTGCCAAAGCCAAACCTCGCACTACTGATGAATTGCTTGCCATTATTTCGCCACATGCGGGCTATGTTTTTTCGGGTCAGGTGGCGGCACACAGTTTTAATCAAATTGACCCTGACAAAAAGTATGAAAATATTTTTGTAATTGGCTCCAGCCATCGTATTTATTTTGATGGTGCATCCATTTACAACATTGGTAATTATGAAACTCCATTGGGAAAAGTTAAAGTTGATCGCGAATTTGCTACCCAACTTATCGAAGATCACGAAGTTTTTGAATACCGCAAAGATGCCCACCTTACGGAGCATAGCCTCGAAGTACAAATTCCATTTTTGCAATATCATTTAAACACCGATTTTAAAATAGTGCCGATTATAATTGCCACTCAAACAAAAAAAACCATCAGTAAAATTGCAGAGGCTCTCAAACCCTATTTCAACAGTAAAAACCTGTTTGTGATCAGTAGCGACTTTTCACATTACCCCGATTACGAATCAGCAAATAAAGTTGATCACTTAACGGCTACAGCTATCACTTCCAATTCGCCCGAAATTTTTATGCAAACACTTTCGGCAAATGAAGAAATGGCATTTCCGGGATTATCAACCAGTATGTGTGGCTGGTCTTCGATGCTTGCACTACTCAACATTACCAGCGAAAAACCAGGCATCGAGATTACACCTATTGATTATAAAAATTCGGGGGATGTTGCGTATGGAGATAAAAACAGGGTGGTAGGTTATTGGGCTATCGCTGTAACCCAAAAGAATAATATCGAAGAAGATTCTTTTTATTTATCCGAAAAAGACAAAAAAAAACTTCTGCACATTGCCAGAACAACCATCGAAGAATTTGTAATAGAAAAAAGTACTCCTGAGATTGATACCCAAAATTTTTCAAAAATACTTTTTGAGCATGCCGGGGCATTTGTAACACTTCATATCGATGGTGAACTGCGGGGATGTATCGGCAGGTTCAATCCTGATGCACCATTATATAAGGTAGTGCAGGATATGGCCATCTCAGCCGCAACCAACGATTATCGTTTTAATGCAGTTGCACCAGAAGAACTCAGCAAAATTAATATTGAAATTTCGGTATTAACGCCAATGCAAAAAATAGTTTCGATTGATGAAATTAAATTGGGTCGTCATGGAATTTACATCAAACAGGGATACAACACCGGAACATTTCTGCCTCAAGTTGCAACTAATACCGGTTGGAATCTTGAAGAGTTTCTTGGGCATTGTGCCAGAGATAAGGCACGCATTGGCTGGGATGGTTGGCAAAATGCTGACATCTACACATACGAAGCCATCATTTTTGATGAAAAAGATTTTGAATAGTGAGGTTGCCGGAGATTTACTTTATTTATCATCCTGATTATTAACTTCAGTTTGGATATAGGTTAATCTGGAAATTACATCAGTATAAATTTCATAATAGACTTCAAGATTACCTTCATAAAATTTAATACTCTTATTATATCGCTCAGGTTTAAGATCATATTTATCAAAAATCTGTGTGTAAAATTTCTCTGATCTTTGATCACTATCTTTCCCCAATCTTTTGTATTCCCTCAATGTTGCTTCAACAACCTGTATATCAGCAATAATCATTACCATCGAATCGGGAGAAATAATACCAGGCGGAATTTCGATTTCTGAAATCTCTTTTTTAGGACTGCACGAAATCACGAATACCACCAAAATCAAAAGAATTGCATAATTTTTTTTCATTCGGTTCATAATGCACAAAATGATCAAATAAGTGTTTTAAAAAAAAAGCGCAACAAAAATAAATTACTGTTGCGCCTTGCTAAATTATTGCTATTAGTTTTAATTAGTCTCTGCAAGAAAACTCCATATTTCAGGAAGTGGGTGTCAGAAATCGCTGAGATCGAGGCGGACGAAGTATTGAAAATCAAGGAGTTTACTTTTGTAAATGACTGTTTTCAATACAAGTCCAACGAAGATATCGGCGTTTTCTGGCGCACACTAATTACCGACTTCCGACATATAATTAATACGAACCAATCTTATTTCAACCTCATTAAATTCATCCTCACCCAACTCTTTCAGGGCACTATCAATCGAATCTGATTCAGCTTCCTGAAAATATTCTACAATTTCTTCCTGATGGTAGGGGTCAACAACCTCGTTGGTATAATAATTAATGTCGAGCTTTGTTCCTGAAGCTACAATACTCTCAATTTCAGTTATCAAATCGTTGAGCGAAATGTGTTTGGTATGAGCAATATCATCGAGGGTTAATTTCCTGTCGATACTTCTGATAATATATACCTTTAGCCCCGACTTATTCACCACCGACTTAACAATCATATCATTAGGTCGAATAATTTCATTTTCTTCAACATAATCATTTATCAGGCTCAAAAATGGCTCACCATATTTTTGTGCTTTCCCAATTCCTACACCGGTAATTTGAGTTAGCTCATCCATTTTTATAGGATACTGAATCGACATATCTTCGAGCGATGGATCCTGAAAAATTAACCAGGGTGGAAGCTTTTCTTTTCTTGAAATATGCTTGCGCAAATCTTTAAGCATATTAAACAAATTCTGATCTGCCGAAGAGGTTTTGTGGGCACCGGCAATTATTTCATCACCATCATCCGGACTATCATAATCATGATCCTTGGCAAGCATGATCGAATAAGGCTTTTTAATATATTTACGACCTTTTTCGGTCATTTTCAGTAATCCGTAATTGTCAATATCTTTAGTTACCAGATTGGCAATTAGTGCTTTTCTGATTACAGCATTCCAGAATTTATCGTCATGATCGACACCACGACCAAAAGACTTAATTATGTGATGCTTATAAGATTTTAAAGTTGCAGTATTTTTACCGACAAGAATATTTACAACATGCTTGGCTTTAAACAATTCCTTAACCTCCAAAATAGTTTCGAGCACTATCTTTATATATTCGCTTCCCTCAAACTTCTCTTTGGGATGGAGACAGTTATCGCATGATCCGCAATTGTCGTGGGTATATTCTTCACCAAAATAATGCAGTAATTGCCTGTGCCTGCAAATGGAAGATTCGGCATACGAAACAGTTTCAAGCAATAGCTGTTGAGCAATTTCCTGTTCGGCAACAGGCTTGCCTTTCATAAACTTTTCAAGTTTTTGAATATCATCATAGTGGTAAAAAGTAATGCAGTTTCCTTCACCGTCATCCCTTCCGGCACGTCCGGTTTCCTGGTAATATCCTTCCAGGCTTTTGGGCATATCGTGATGGATTACAAACCGCACATCGGGTTTATCTATACCCATTCCAAAGGCAATTGTAGCAACAATCACATCAACGTCTTCCATCAGAAAGCTATCCTGATTGGTACGTCTGGTAAGGGCATCCAACCCGGCATGATAGGGTAAAGCTTTTATACCGTTTACCTGAAGTGTTTCGGCAATCTCTTCAACTTTTTTGCGACTTAAACAATATACAATACCTGATTTTCCTGTGTGGCCTTTAATATATTTTATTATGTTCTTATTAACATTGCTGGTTTTTGGCCTTACCTCATAATAAAGATTGGGTCTGTCGAAAGATGACTTGAAAATCGTAGCATCAAGAATTTCCAAATTTTTAAGAATATCGTGTTGCACTTTGGGTGTAGCAGTTGCAGTAAGTGCAATTACAGGCACGTCCTGTTCGATGGCATCGATGATTGGCCTTAACCTTCTGTATTCAGGTCTGAAATCATGCCCCCACTCTGAAATACAATGTGCTTCGTCGATGGCATAAAATGAGATATTTATGCCTTTAAAGAATTCAACATTTTCTACTTTGGTTAATGATTCAGGTGCAACATACAGCAATTTGGTAACACCATTTATCAAATCATCTTTTACCTGGGTAATCTCAGCCTTGGATAGGGAGCTATTCAGGAAGTGAGCAATTCCAACTTTTGAACCAAAATTCCGAAGAGCGTCCACCTGATTTTTCATTAATGCAATTAGCGGTGAAATTATAATGGCAGTGCCATCACGAATAATTGCCGGTAATTGATAACACATTGATTTACCACCTCCGGTTGGCATAATTACGAAAGTGTCGTTTCCGCTTAGTAAATTCTCAATTATTTTCTCCTGATTCCCTTTGAAGCTGTCAAATCCAAACACCTTCTTCAGCACCTTGTGTAGCGGAAACTTCTCAGGTACAGTTAATGTAGTTTCTTGTTTAAACATAGTAGTATTCTTTTCTCCTCTATTCTCAGGCACTCTTCACCTTAATATAATTTGGTACAAATCCAGTTGGTCGCAAACGAAGAAATTTAATCGAAATTTTCTTTTTCTCTTTTCGGGATTGTATCTATTAATACAAATTTAACAAATTATCTTCAAAATAACTAAACAGACCCATACTTACATTTCATAACAAAAAAAAAGGCTGAAAAACCTGATTTATTATTTGATTTATAAAATTAAAGAATTTTGGTCATAATGACCTAATTTTGCAACAATTATTTAACATCTTTTTAACAGATTTTTAGAATATCATGGGATTAACAAAAGGAAACATAAAAAAAATAGCCATCAAAACATTAATGTTAGAGGCCGATGCGGTAAAAACACTTACCGGATATGTGGATGAAGATTTCGTGAATTGCATCGAGCACATTTATCAAAGTAAGGGAAGGGTAATTGTAACGGGGGTTGGGAAAAGTGCAATTATTGGCGAAAAGATAGTGGCAACATTTAATTCCACAGGTACTCCGGCAATTTTTATGCATGCTGCCGATGCGATACATGGTGATTTGGGGATTATTCAAAAACACGATGTTATTATCTGTATTTCGAATAGTGGCAACACTCCGGAGATTAAAATTCTAATCCCATTTTTAAAATTATCAGGAAACACACTTATTGCAATGGTTGGTAACCGTGAATCATATCTTGCCAGAAAAGCTGATTATGTAGTAGAAACAACTGTAGCTCAGGAAGCCTGCCCCAACAATCTGGCTCCAACTTCAAGTACAACTGCACAATTGGCCATGGGAGATGCCCTTGCTGTATCACTGCTCGAACTTCGTGGGTTCACTCCCGAAGATTTCGCCATGTTTCATCCCGGTGGAGCTTTAGGGAAAAAGTTATTTCTTAAAGTTTCTGATTTGTACATTAACAATGAAAAGCCAATGGTAAATTTTGATGCGGATATTCCTACAGTTATAATCGAAATATCATCAAAACGACTCGGAGCCACAGCAGTATTACAAAACGACAGGCTAATCGGGCTAATTACTGACGGTGATCTTAGACGTATGCTACTATCAGGCATTCCTTTGGATAAAGTTTGCGCCCGGGATATTATGACCAAAAATCCTAAAACTGTGAGCTCATCTACACTTGTAGCCCATGCTCTCGAAACCATGCGAACTAACAACATTACTCAATTGCCAGTTGTAAATAACCAAGGGTATGTAGGGGTTATCCACCTCCACGATATTTTAAAAGAAGGAATTCTTTAATTTAAAAAAATCTACAAACCCACCGGAATTATTAACGCATTTACAAACAGTAAATAATGCAACCTTTATAATAAAAACTTGTTATTTAATAGCAATAAAAAAAAACTCAATATGTTTAATATGGTGTTTCAAGAATGATTATGTTACAAAAATATATCCCGGATAGAGCTATTCTTTTTTTTCTAACCCTATTGCTTCACACCGCATCATTTGGGCAATTAACAAAAATTATGGGTACAGTTACCGATAGTAAAACCGGTGAACCCATGCCTTTTGTAAACATCATTTTTAAAGGAACATCCATCGGCATTACTACTGGTTTTGACGGACGCTATTCCATCGAAACTAAAACTGCCGGAGATAGCCTGATAGCCTCTTTTGTGGGATACAAACGCCAGACAAAACCTGTTGAGAAAAGCCGGTTTCAGTATATCCACTTCGAGATGATACAGGAAAATTTTATTCTTGAAACTGTTGTAATAATGGCCGGAGAAAATCCTGCCGAAGTTCTGCTTCGGAAAATTATTAGTAATAAAAAACAAAATGACCCTGACCAATATGATGCTTATCAGTACGAAGCGTACAATAAGATCCAGATCGATGCCAATAATATTTCCGACAAGTTTAAGCAACGACGAATATTCAGGGAATTTGGTTTTATTTTTGACAATGTTGACACTTCAACGGTAAACGGCAAAACATATCTCCCCATTTTTCTGTCAGAATCCCTCTCGAATGTATATTCAAAAAGAAACCCAAAAACTACAATTGAGATCGTACAAGCCAACAAAATATCAGGAATCGAAAATGAGAGCATAATGCAATTCCTGGGCGATAAATTTCAGCACACCAATATCTACAATAATTATGTTGGGCTGTTTCAAAAAAACTTTATTAGCCCGATTGCTAATTTCGGATTAAATTTCTATAAATATTATCTGGTCGATAGCACCTACATTGGTAACAGGTGGTGTTACAAAGTGATGTTTAAACCCAAGCAAAAACAAACCCTTACATTTACAGGACATTTTTGGGTAAACGACACAAGCTTTGCAATAAAGCAAGCAGAGATGAAAATTGTGGACGATGCCAACATAAACTTTATCAACGATTTGGTGATCCAAAAAGAGTTTGACCTGATTGATGAAAAATACTGGTTACTCACCAAAGATTATATCATTAGCGATTTGAACATTGTTGAAGAAGATGAGAGTAGTTTCGTGGGTTTTTTCGGAAGAAAAACAACAACCTACCGCAATTTTGTAATTAACCAACCCAGGGATGATGATTTTTACAAAGCCCCGGTAAATGTAATAATAGAGGAGGAAGCTAATGAAAAACCTGATGAGTATTGGGATGAAGTACGGCACGAAGAACTAACCCGTGACGAAAAGACCATATATTATATGGTGGATACTTTAAAAAAAATACCAAAATTTAATACCTACATCGACATCATTGAAATGGTTACTACCGGATACTATAAAACCGGGAATTTTGAGTTAGGGCCTTACGCTTCTACCTTAAGTTTTAATGCTGTGGAAGGTGCAAGAATCAGGCTGGGTGGACGCACCAGCAACAAATTTAGCAAAAAGATTATGCTTTTTGGCCATGTTGCTTATGGCACCCTCGACCAGCGATGGAAATATGGTGGTGGGTTTTTGTATATGCTTAATAAAAATCCGCGACGTACATTCGGTGGTAGTTTCAAATACGATCTCGAACAATTGGGTGCAAGTCAGAACGCTTTAAGAGAAGATTTTTTTCTGGCATTTTTATTCAGGCGAAATCCTGCCGACAAGCTTACCATGGTAGAGGAATTTAAGATTCATTATGAGCACGAATGGTTCAACGGATTTTCGAACAAATTAAATTTGATTCACCAAAACCTATACCCACTTGAGGGCAACAAGTTCGAGTTTTATATTTATACCGATACCGGCAAAATCATACAACAAGAAACGGCAATTACATCAACCGAAGTCCGCTTAGACACGCGTATGGCCTACAAAGAGCGGTTTTTGATGGGAGCGTTTGAAAGGGTTAGTCTGGGCGCAAAATATCCGATTCTTGAATTTAGCTACGGATATGGAATCCCCGATCGTATTGGTGGCGACAATGAGTATCACCGGCTTCAATTAAGTATAAGTCATTGGTTCAACACATTTAACCTTGGCTGGTCTAGATACTTCATCCAGGTAGGCAGGATATTTGGAACTGTTCCTTTCCCGCTATTAAAACTTCACGAAGGAAACGAAACCTATTTTTTTGATCCCCACTCATTTAATATGATGAACTATTTTGAGTTTGTGAGCGACAAATATTTGAGTATTTATTACACACACCATTTCGACGGATACCTGTTTAATCGGGTTCCTTTGTTCAGAAAATTAAAATGGCGGGAAGTATTTTTTGTAAAAGGCCTTGTGGGAGGATTAGACAAAGCCAACCATGATTACTCGGTTTTTCCTGAAGGTATGCACACCCTCGACAAGCCATATTTTGAAGGTGGTGCCGGAATCGAAAATATTTTCAAGATTTTGCGTGTTGATGCCATTTGGAGATTGTCGTACCTTGATCACCCCAACATTTCTAAATTTGGGGTACGATTTAGTTTGCAGTTTTTATTTTAACTATAGCAAGAAAATGAGGTTTAATAAAACAAATTGCATTATTTTTTAAAACCGATGAGAAGAATCTTATACGACAATTTGTTAGCGGCCAAATTGCATACAAAAATATTGAGGAGGGTGATATGGAAATTTTGAAAGTAGCGGAAAAAAAAGTGATGTACCTTAAAAACAAAAAAAATATGAGAACAATATTAGCAAGAAATAAGGAGATTCCGACTTTCTTCGGTCAGGTTCAACTCAAAGGAGAACGACAAGAAATTGATTTAAAGTTTAAAACCGATAATGTACCTATTCAGTTTTACAAACATCCAAACGGAGAGCTATGGCAAGGAGATACTATTGAGTGGCTAAAATCATTAAAAGACGAAAGTGTTGATTTGATATTTGCAGACCCTCCATACAATATAAAAAAAGCAGATTGGGACAACTTTGAAAGTCAGGAGAAATACATCAAATGGTCGATGCTCTGGATAGAAGAATCTGCAAGAGTATTAAAATCAACCGGTACATTATACATCTGCGGATTTTCAGAGATATTGGCTGACTTAAAACATCCGGCCTCCAGACTGTTCAAATCATGTAGATGGATTATATGGCACTATAAAAACAAAGCTAATCTTGGTAAAGATTGGGGGCGTAGTCACGAAAGTATTTTACTTTTCAGAAAATCAAAGAAATTTATATTAAATGTTGATGCTATCCGTATCCCGTATGGTGAACATACTTTAAAATACCCAAGTCACCCACAAGCAGAAACAAGCCAGTATGGAAATGGTAAAAAATGGAAACATGTTTGGGAGCCTAATCCACTTGGAGCAAAACCAAAAGATGTTATAGAAATTCCAACTACATGCAATGGAATGTATGAGAAAACACCACACCCAACGCAAAAACCGGAAGAATTACTACGGAAAATAATTTTCGCTTCTTCTAATATTGGCGATGTTGTTTTAGACCCTTTTTGCGGTTCAGGAACGACCCCTGTATGTTCCGAACAGTTACAACGGAAATGGCTTGCTTGCGACCTCTCTCCAGAATATTTGGAGTGGGCTTCTCATCGGCTTGAATTAGTTGAAGATTGGAACATTGAAAAATGGATTAAATATGATTTTGAAAATTTAAAAAGGAGAAACTCAAGCAGATGACAATTAAACAACTCGTAAAGAAAGCGATAAACAAAAATAACTTCACTGACTTAAAAGGATTTATATCTTTTAGCAAGGAATACTTATCGTATGCCAATGACCATCTTCAAGCAGTTATTGTTTCCCAAAACGAAAATCACTATTGTTTTTACCAATACGACAAATCGGCAAATTTTCAAATTACAAGACCAATTAATTCCAAATTAATGTACGACACGAAGGAGTTTGCGAAAACCTCCAAAGAGTATGTAAAAATCTTAAAACACATAAAGACAGTTGACAAAAAAGACCCTGCAATCCGGGAAATTCTCAATAATGCTACTTATACAATCCAACAATCAATTGGTGCAGCTTTAGACGGTTTACCGGAAGGCAAAGCAAATACCGCAAGAAAACTAAATGGTGACTTATTCGAGCATTTCATCCGATTAATAATCAGGGAGATAGGCATTGATTGTAAATCTGGAGTTATCAAAATTCCGGTTGTTGTTGATAACAAACGATTGTTCGATATGAGTTATCAGCACGACTTGATTATTGGAGAAGAAGAAATTAAAGTAATAGGTTCAATTAAGACATCAAGTAAAGATAGAATTGATAAGATTTTCATTGACAAATTTCTTTACAATAAGTTAACCGAAAAGGAAACACCACATATTGCAATTTTCCTGAATGATGTTCAAAGAAAAAATACTAAAAAAGAAAATAAGTATGGTATTAATGCAACATTCCTTCCAGGACACTTTAAAGGATATACAATCAAACTTAATCCATTGGATGGAGTTTACTATTGCGACATCAGACCAAATATGATTACTGAGGATATTTTGAAAGACCATATAAAAACATTTGATAATCTGCTTATTGAGGATATATGGAAATTTACTTGAACATTGGGATTGTAACCAAATAACTTCGCCTGTTATGTCCAAATTATTTTGTTACAATCTCATAGCATATAAAAATCAGATTTCATAAAATAGTTATTACCGGTGTTCTCTAAATATTGTAAAGTTCGTGGCGCAAGCGAATTTAATACCGGAATTTACTCTTGTAAATGCGATGTACTGAACGTGCCGAAGTAAAGATTTTCAATTAGTGCAGCAACGCAGAAATTCGCATTTTTAGAGGTTAACTACTGATAAAAAATAAACAGACAAATAAGGATTAAGTATTTTTGACTAATTTTCTGAAAATTGACATAAAACATGATTCTACAAACCAAAAATATATTTAAGAAATACAAACAACGAATGGTTGTCAACGATGTATCTGTCCAAGTGAAACAGGGTGAGATTGTTGGTTTATTAGGCCCAAACGGAGCCGGAAAAACCACAACCTTTTACATGATGGTTGGCTTGATAAAACCTTTTCGGGGGAGAGTTCTGCTTGATGATCTCGAAATTACAAACGAACCTATGTACAAAAGGGCTAAACGTGGCATAGGCTATTTGGCACAAGAAGCATCGGTTTACCGAAAGCTGAGTGTGGAAGATAATATTCGAGCCACTTTGCAATTTACCAAACATAATAAAGCTGAACAAAAAGAACGATTGGAGGTGCTACTCAGCGAATTTGGGTTGAACCATGTGCGCAAAAGTAACGGCATTACACTATCGGGCGGTGAACGTCGCCGCACCGAAATAGCGCGTGCACTCGCAATGGATCCCAACTTTATATTGTTAGACGAACCCTTTGCAGGCGTTGACCCTATTGCCGTTGAAGACATCCAAAGTATTGTTTCAAAACTAAAACACAAAAATATTGGCATTCTTATCACCGACCACAATGTACAGGAAACGCTCTCGATTACCGACAGGGCATATTTACTATTTGAAGGTTCGATATTAAAAACCGGTACTGCCGAAGACCTTGCACAGGATGAACATGTAAGAAAAATATATCTGGGTCAAAATTTTGAGTTGCGAAGAAAGGAATTTGATATTGATTGAACAATTGGCCAAATGATTGAATTAATGAGGATAGAGGTTGGAGGTTGGATTTTAGATATTGGATGTTGGATGTTGGATGTTGGATGTTAGAGGTTAGAGGTTGGAGGTTGGAGGTTGGAGGTTGGAGGTTACATGTTAGAGTTTGATTAGCAAAAGTGCAGAACACTTTATAATTTAGGTTCTACTGCGAATTTAGTGGACATACAAAAATGCTTCAATGATTTAATACAATAATGTAAACAATATCCTAAATGAAAAATAAAATATTCTTTTACATAAGCTATTTAATATCATAAACTTAACCAAAAAGGAATATTTTAGCATTTCATCATTGACACATTTCATCATTATAAACAAACTTATTGACAGAATAACAGAGTCATTGTTTACCACTAAAATGGTAGTAGAACCATAATTCATATTAAATGCCTGAACTATCGGTAGTAATAATAACTTATAACGAAGAGCGAAAT
>JAOZRY010000105.1:0-3225 GCA_029939965.1 Bacteroidales bacterium
CAACTTAAATCGGAGTTACACAAATTATTTTCAAAATTCAAATAATCCTAATGTATCATAAAACAGAGAAAAACAAGTAACATGGAAATCAGCACATGTTTTTTGTCCTAACAATTGAGTTAGAAGCACATACTAAATCATAGAAAAGATTCTAACTCAATTAGAAATAATTTGACAAGGAATAAATTAGGAATAAATTATGGTAAATATTTGTACCCGCGAAAATCGGTGTTAAATATGGATTACTATGAAGAGCTTAATTGCACATAGAAATTCCCTTTCCTCGATTCATCACTAATGTCGAAAACTCCCTTTATCTCATTATTATGCACGGATGCAGAAATTTTAAAAACATAGCCATGAGAGTAAACAGTAAACCTAAGGATACCGTTTTCAAAGATTATGTTATTCATTTTAGTATCTGTTAAAAGTCCGGCCGCATCAGTTATTTTCCCAACTATTTCCCCATCTGATTTTTCAATAACTATTTTCCAATCTACTTTTGCTGGCTCTCCTGTAGTAGGATATTCTGCGGAGCCAACCCATATCCCTTCAATATTGTTAACCACATTTGAATTGTTGTTTTTGTATGCTGTAGCAAGTCGTGCTGCTAGCGTATCAACACTTATTTCAAAATCATCTGCTTTATATAATTTCTCCGCTGTTTGCTTGGCGAGCTGGTAATTATCATCATCATTAAAATCAATAAATTCTGTTAGGACATCTCCTGATAAATTTGCATTTTGGATATCTAAGATTTTTACGGCAGTAGTATTGGAGAAATCAAACGAATCGATGGAGAACGATTTAATATTTGAGTATTTTGCAGTGCGAAAGTAAGCAGTCCTGTTTTTTACATCAAAAATAATTGCCCATTTCGAAACTTTCCCACTAATGTGTTCTAAAATATTGAAACCATAATCAACAATTGTTTCGGAACTATTATAATCATCTATCATCTTAGCTCCTTTAACAATGCCTGGGATATGTTTGTTGGTTAAATCAACTTTGATATTACCGCCAAATCCGTCAAACTCATTAATGAATGAAAGATCATCCGTATATCGGCCATTACACATAAGCGGAATTGGCATATTGCTTTTTGTGTTCACGATTGCAACTCCATTAATAAATTCAATACCGGCCGTTTCGCCTTGTTTATCTGCAATAAAAAATTGCCAATTCCAGCCATCCAATCCTATGGCAGGTAAGTTATTTAGGACTTCTTCCACCGAGCTATAATTGTCAAGCTGATACTGTATCCATTGAGCCATAAATAACCTGGGTCGATTTGCAACTGTATCAAAGGTGGTTGCGCCAGACATTTCCCAAACGAACAATCCTTTTTCGTTCATTCCTCCATCGGGAAGATCACGGCCAAAAGCATTAAATGTTACGGATCCGTAATTAGAAATCCAGGAGATACCAGGTTCTGTATTAAAATCGATTGAAGTTAATTGTTCCCATGTCTGACCTCTCTTTTGCACACCTCTATTGTTTATAAATACCATACCTGGCATATCGCCTCCAATGTCGAGGTTATGGCCAAAAATATGCCCCGAATTAGTTTTTAGCATAAATGATGAACACGCTCGGCTGTTGTAATAACTTGTTAGAAACGCAAAAATGGCAAACCATAAAAGATATTTTTTCAAATGAATAAGTTGTATTTTCAATGTTTTCATGTTCATAATTTATATTTTGCATAGAGTTCGCAATACTAAATGTTTTTTTATTTATAAGTATTTCAAATAGATTAAACGCTTCTAAATATTTAATCCCTAACGCACCTAATTGAAAAACCGCATTTGCGCCAGTAACCATACAAGTATGCCCTATCATTGACACTTTCAACGGCACTATACCATGCATTTTGTCCCCAATCCTCTGTTGATGACCATGAAAAATAACTGCCTAACCCTATTTCATAAAATAAGCCATCATCATTTAAACGATGCCCACCTGGCAGTGCCGTAAAACCAGTTTCGTTGGTAGCCCCAACATTAGGGTTAATCCAATGCTCATTACCGGTCTCTTTTAGCTTTCCACCATTGTGACTATACCCACCAGGTGAGGCATTAGTCAAGGTAATTATCTCTTCTTTGGTTGGCACATGCCAGCCCACAGGTGCAATATTGTTATCATCGATAGCGGTGTACCAGTTATATAAAGCTCCATAAACAGCTTTGTGGCTTATATCATTATCGTACCAACAGTAAGCCCCGGTTTCCAACTCCGTCCATTCATCATTATCAATTACATTAGGTATTGGGCTACCATTACTATAATGTGTGGTTTTAAGGCTTTCGGCCATCCATAATTGTTCCCCTATTTGAACTACCGGATAGTGGTTGCCGTCATAATCAACACATTCAACAAACTCAAAAGATATGGTTTTGCTTTCTGTTGGCACATCGGCAACTAGGGTAGTGTAATTATAAGAATAACCTTTAAACAGCAATTGGTCGCTATAAGTGTAATCCATGTTTACAATTGATTTTGATTGCTTATGCTGTGTCCCGTTTTTCAGGTTTGTATTTCGATTGCCTTTATCCGAAACATAGTTTATCCTAACATTGCTTTGAGTATTGCTTTGGCAAATTAACTTTGAAGAATAATCGAAAAGGTTGCCGGTAACATAAATTATATAAGCACCCTTTGGCAAACCTGAAACCTGATATTGATGTAAACCTTTGGGCAGAAACTCGTTGATGCCGGTAATTTTGTTGCCCGATGCGTTATAGATAGTAACACTTGTGTTGCCCGCCTGTTTTGCGACAAAGCTTAAAGTTGTCTTATTCGACATTGGGATGGGGAATATTTGCAACATATCAACACTATTGAACTGCTCAATAATACCTGTTGTCCCAATTAAAAGTAATGAATCTCCGGGGTTAAGCATTACATTAGTTCCCTGGCTTAGGTTTTCAACACTAACACTATCAATGTAGTTGGAGGCACCTGATGCAGCAAAGCTTATCAGATAATTTTGTGAAAACGCAAATTGTATTGCAAAAATCATAATTAATAATAGTACGTTCTTTTTCATAGTTTTAATTTTTAGTTTATAAATTATCTTTAATCGAATTATAATTATCGGGTTTTATACAGCTATTTCAGTTCTGGATCCTTTTTTGCTATTTGGTGGGATTCCGTTTAACGAACCGGTAAAAGTGCCGCTTGAAATAAAATGAGTTACTACAAGATCATTTTTGGCAACAACAT
>JAOZRY010000105.1:3325-8359 GCA_029939965.1 Bacteroidales bacterium
CAACATTACTTTTTAGCTCTTCGTAATCTTTATTTATTTGCTGATTTTAGCAGCTTAAAGATGCACTAATGAGAAATACTAAAATTATCATCTTTGCAATAATCTTCTTTACTGTTTTCATTTCCTTATATTTATTTTTAATAAGATTTGTATTGAGTGATTTTGACAAAAAAGTTATGGTTTATCCTGCATTTTTTCCATCTCAATTATTTTAAGGCATAATTCGAGGGCATCATCGGCAGCAACCATTATATCTGGTGCTATTCCATCTGTTTTCTGAATATCTTCACCAGTATCTACATTTATCATTCTGCCGTTTGGCAAGCCAAATGTAAATTCATCTGCAATAGGGAAAGTTGCCATGGTGTGTACACCTCCACTAGTATTTTCTCCAATTAGAGTTCCTAATTTTTTCGATTGCATAACATCTGAAAACAATTCGGCTGTTGATCCTGTTGAGTGGCTAACCAATAGGTAAACTTTTTGAAAGCCGGGCTTTGCTTCTGGTAATGAACTTACAGAATAGACTTGCCTGGAAGATTCTTCCTCATTATACCTATCCTCCCATGTCCATAAAGGAATACTATCATGCGGAATAAAATAACTCAAAAAATAGGCTGCCATATCGCCATCACCACCGTAATTTTCTCGTAAATCGATGATTAATGTATGAGCATTTTCAAAAAATGAGATGGCATCATCTATTACTTTTGTAGCCTGAGGAATTTGCCTGGGATAAAATCCATTATATTCAATATAGCCTACGCCATCAGGAAACCACTTTAGCTGAGACAGACCATAGCTATAATTTACAGAATACCCATCGGACAGCACAACCGCTCCTGCATTAGCTTTACCTACTTGCTGCAATATAAAATGTTTGTCTTTAGTTTTTTTCCTAAACCAGCTTGTTAAGCTTTTTGTGAGCTCTTTCGAATTAACTTGTTCCTGATAATGTGTTGCCTTGATCCATTGTTGAAAATCGCCAGCTAAACCAACAGCAGCATCTTTATCCCAATAGTTTTTTACAATTATTTCTCTTATCTCATTGGTTATTCTTTCTATGTTAGCTTTAGATAAAAACTGAGAAAAGGATTCATTAGCAGATGCTTCATAAGCTATTGCCGATGTGCTTTGCTGAACCACAGCCTGTTCTTGTACTATAACTTGTTTTTGCACACGTATTATTTCCTGCGCATAACCCACCGTGTTTGTTAGGAGGATGCTTATAATCCAATAGCTTGCAATTTTTAGTTTTTTCATGTATATCAGTTTTTGTTCATTCTATTTGCATTATTTATAATCTCCGTCCAAATCAATTCATAAAACGATAAGAGAATTTCAGCATCAGAACATCTGTTGGGAAAACCTTAAAAAGGTTCTGTATATCTTTTCCGTATTCGAATTCTCCGTAATAATCTATTCCTGTTCGCGATTGCGACCAAACCAGATAAAAAGCTGAACCTGCTCTATATTCCCATCGCATCACAAAGTTTGAGCGGAATTGTTTAAAGTTAAAATCCGGGTTATAGAAACTGTAATCAGTAGAGCCATTTGCGTTTTCGCTAACACTATAAATCTCATTAGCATCTGAATAGGATATCTCATTGGGCTCATAAGTATGAAACCTGTCGATATATTGGTTAGCCAAAGGATCATCAATTCTTTTAAAGTCGTTATAAAGTCCTCCGCTTATATAAGGCGAACCGTAATATTGTAACGTGAATTCCGGACTGATGTTAAAGTCTATCCTTAAAGCAAAAAACAAGGTTTCTCTGTTTAATGATCCGAAAACATATCGGGCTTCCTGCCCAACAGCCTCCTCGCTAACATATTGCAGTTCATTAAAATAATCGCCATATTTGGCATAAACAGAAATGTTTAGTGAGTTAATGGGTCGGTAATTTATTTGCCCTGACAATTCATAATTAATGCCACTATCTTCATCATGAATAGCATGCCACCATGCAATGGTTCCAACCAGTTTTTTAGTGTTGTTTGTGGACAAGCTAAACTGGTATTCCCAGAAAGATGGTAGTTTTATTGCCGGGCCACCACGCAATAGTGTATTCTTTGTAATATTAAAAGTGCGTGCAAAATGGTAATTGAAATTCCAGAAATTTCTAAAACTTATATACCCTTTATTATCTGCATATAGCCTGGTAACATTCCCGTCCCAGTCAAAATAATAACTCATATCACTTTCAAAACTCATTCGGCGGAAAATTGAAAATGGTTTTGTGATAGCATAGCCAATATAGCTATCGCCATATAAATAAGATGCCAACTGCAAATAACCCAAATCATTGGCTTCGAAACCAGAACTTCGGTATGTAAAAAAAGTTCCATAAGTAAAACCGGTATTCACTTCTTTGGCAAATTGTATGGTTCCGCTACTTCCTGCTAAGCTGGTAATATTTGTATCTAAAGAAACAGAATTATTATCTGGTCGTTGATAGTAGCGCCTCGATGAAAGTTGCTGATACAGCATAGCTTCTTTGCTTCCGCTGATATAGCTTTGCGAATAATTTACTCGTAAAACATGTTTTTTATGATTTAAAAACTGCTGAAAATCCAATCCTGCTGCAGATGCTGTGGTATTTAAAAACTCTAAATTGGCCGAATTAATATCTCTATATACATTGGTTATAATACCACCAATAATGGTATTTCCTTTGTTAATGTCTTTTTGAACTCGTGCTAAAAAATAATTGGTATAGGGTTCAACGCTTTCTTCACGAACATCTCCATTATTGTTGATTTGTGCTTTTTCGTTATTTGTAAAACTTTCTACTATTGCAAGCGACCATCCTTTTTTGGTTTTACCGGTAAGTTTTATCGCGCCTAATATCTTTGTTCTTTCTGGTATATTTACATATTCACCCTCTTGCAATGTTGTATATCCTTGTGGAGGTCTTCCTATTCGGCGCGAATAGAACAGGTTATCGAAAGTAAAACCAAAACCCAGGTTATAGCTGGTAATATTTCTGCCCTCCAAAAAGAAAGGCCGTTTTTCCTGATAATAAGTTTCGTAGGCAGTAAGGTTGAGTTGAGATGGATCGGCTTCTACCTGGCCAAAATCAGGGTTAATAGCAATATCGAGTGTGAAGTCGTTGCTAATCCCAATTTTACCATCTAAACCTGCGTCAATTCCAAATTCCCGTCCTTTGGCAAAAGGATTTCCTTCTTCCTTTTTATAGTTTTCTGCTTTTCCCAAAATGTATGGAGCAAGTTCAGCTACCTTCTTTGGTTTCAGGTTTTTTATTCCATATAATTTGCCATAGTTCCGCACCCATCCCGACAAACTATCGGGTACATTTTGCCAGGTATCGTATTCCTGATTCCTGAAAAAATAGCGAACTATTTGCAATCCCCAAACCTTGTCATCATCGTTATTAAACCTTAACTGACTCACAGGAATTTTCATTTCTGCCTGCCATCCATCGGCCACTATTTGTGTTTTCACAAACCAAATTGGGTCGGCGGTAAGATCAGGATAACCATCATCGCGAACAATAATACCATCGTTTTTAACACCTGCTGCATTTACACCAAACATAAAACTTGTACGTTTGTCGTAGTAGCTGTCAAATTCAATGGCTATTCTGTCGCCGGTCATACCATCACGTCTCGACAGCCTTCTCTCTATTTTATCAGGTTTGGTGTCATAAGATTTAATGGCCACATAAATATTATCATCGTCATAATAAATTTTGAAGGATGTTTGTTGACTGGGAGTTTCACCATTATTCGGACTGTTCTGGTAGAACTTCCCCTCCCATAAACCTTGCTGCCATATTGCTTCGTCCAAGTACCCATCAATATCCGGTGCGTTACCAATAAGTTTTTGGGTGGTGTATATTTTTGGTTGTGCAAATAGTGTGATTACACCAAATACCATTACTAATAAACTAATATTTCTTTTAACACATTTCATTTTAAAAAATACTAAACCAAAGTGTATGTTTTTGTAAATGACTGTTTTCCACACGAGTCCAACGAAGTTATCGGCGTTTTCTGGCGCACACTAATTATCAGAACTTTTTCCGGTTTCATCTTATTGAATTATTTTGACAAAAAAAGGGCAATAGTTTTGTGATAACAAAAAAAATCAACCATCCTGCAATTTCAATTTGCAACCTGCCATTTGGGCATTCGTTTATTAAGAACAATGAGTGGTTGAATAAAAAGTATGGGTGGTTTATTTACCTGATGTAAACAAAGAAAACACAAAAGGTAAAACTTTCGAAAAGGCAAAACAATGGAGGGCAGAAAATAAAATGGCATTTTTAGAATCTTTAGCAACTTCAATTATTAGTTCAAGAATAATTAAAGGGGTAGATATAATTAATGAATTAACCCGGGATAAACGTTCGGATTTTGAAAAACGACTTGCGAAACTGATTAATGAAACTATTGCTGAATATAGCGAAAACCACCCGATAGTAAGAGGAAACACAAAGCAATTTGCTTTTTACGATTCCGAAGTTATTATTGAATAAACTTGAAAAAGAGGCTTTGATAAAACACATTTCAGAACTCTACAAGAAATACAAGTATGTTAAAGAATACTTTGACTATATTATCGCTCCGAATAAAGACGATATGTTGACTCAATATATGAATAGAGTTCATGAAGGATTTTATCCACTACGTGGGAATAAATTAAGATTGTCGGTCTCAAAAAAAGCAATCAGCGATTTCAGAAAATTGGGAAGCTCAAAAAAGAATATAGCCGATTTATTGCTGTATTATGTTGAGTGTGGTGTTGAGTTTACCGATGAATACAGAATTGATGACGATAATTTTTATACAAGCATCGAGAATACCTATGAAGCATCGCTTAAGCTTATGCACAAAGAGGCGGGGGTTATTCACCCCTTCAATTCAATCCCCAGGTTAAAACCCGGAGCTATGGAAACCGCAAAGCGGGAAACTGATATCGTTAACATGTTAGCGTTATTGGCTTTTTAAGAGCCTAAACAAATACAATCTGAAACAAAAAAACACCGACATTATGGACAAACACTATTT
>JAOZRY010000704.1 GCA_029939965.1 Bacteroidales bacterium
TCTTTTTCCGGCAGTAGCCACCTCGTGAATCCTGTTTTAAAAATAACCCATTTTCAAAATAATATAATAAGGTTTGAAAAAACAGATAGGATTTGATTAATAAATCATCACCTTTCTGGAAATTTCTCTGGAATCGGCGGAGAATTTGATCAGGTAAAAACCGGATGGTAAATCCAAAATATCTATCGCAAGTGGCGATGAATCAGTGTTTTTTCCATACTGCGATTTTACGGTTACTCCCAACCAATTTATTAATTCAATGTGGTAGGATGTGTTTACTTGCTCCTCAATCTCTACAAATATTACATCTTTTGCCGGGATCGGATAAATTCTAATTTTTTTGGTAATTGTATTTTCATCAATCGCAACCAGATTGCTAAAATAATTCGCTTCCCAACCTTGTTTGCACACTTCGCTGTTGGAAAAGAAAACACAATAAAGTTCGCCACTTTCCGAAACAACCGGTGGGGGTAAATCGTCAGGTGAGTAGTATCCTGAGTATTCAGCGAGTAAATCCATCGAAACGGCATCGTATATTTTAAATTGATCAACTTCCGCTTCGGTATCGAAACTGCTAAAGTTTATCGTAACTGATGTTGCATCGGGAGGCGCAATATGCCACATACACAGCGATCCGTTATTGTAAAAAAATGAATAGCTGCCATCCGAAAACTCCCCCGCCTGATTAGTTAAAGTTGTAAAACCGCTGCACCATTGGGGCTGATTGCTCTCGAAACTAACAAAAAATCCGGGCATTGCATTTTGCTCATCCGATGTAAAAGTTACAAATATTTTATTCCCTGATGAGGTAACATATTCGGGAATTTCATTTCCCGAAAAACTTCCCAGCAATGGCGATGATGTGGATTCGCCATCATATACATTAACAATATCAGTGTTCGCTTCTGTATTAAATCTCTGAAACGAAAGAGTAATGTTTGTAATAGAATCCTGCTCATTTTGAGGGTCGATGAGCCACTTACAATCAGTGCTATTGGCATAATTATAAACCGGAAAGCTGCCATCGGTAAAAGTGCCGTTTTTGTGATGGAAGGTTGTGTTGCCATTGCAATATTCAGGATATGAATATGTGTTTGTATCGGGGAAGGCATTGATGATTAATTCCTGAGCTATATTGAAATTATTTCCCCCAGGTGTTAGTTCACCGGTATAAAAGTAGCCATCATAACTTCCACCCCAGCCCCAGTTGAAATGATAGAAATTTTCGCCCTGATACCCATCGCAGATAAAAGCATGACCATATAAATTTGGTACTGACCAACCGGCATAATACATAGGTATTTTATTGTTGAGATGTGTTACCAGCAAGCTGTCCCAGTCCATATTGGTGCTATCGCGAAATACATACTGAGTTTGTGGCGAGAGCTTGAAATGGGTTTTGAGCGAATATGCAGCTTTATGATTGTACATCCCGGAACCATCGGGACCGTAAACCATATCAACCGATACTCCCAAATGAAACAGCAGTTCGGCTACCTCAGGATTGGGTGAGGTAAGTTGATTCAACATTTTGTTGTACTCGTAATTAGCATCTGCAAAATTGGCTGAAATGATTCCATAATTTGAATCTTCATAAGAATATGACCCTGTGCCCGACTCCGGAAATCTGAAATAATTTAACAGTTGCCCCATTGCAGTAGCAACACAACCCGTAACACAACGTCCGCCGGTACCCAACGGATCCTCCGGACATTGGCCATTATAATACATTCCCTGATCCCATTTGGAAATCAACATGGGTTCAATATTTCTAAATTCAGGTTTACCCATACTACCTGAAAATCCAATATCGGAGTATTTTTTCCAGGCTTCCAAGGTTTCGGGAGGTACGTTATTATTTTCGCGAACAGCGTACTCAATTTGTTTTTCATATTGTGAAAGCCACACCGATACATTCGTCTCTTTTTTGGGTTTTTCAAATTTTTGTTGAAACGAATAGGCTAATACAGGATATACATTTTTCCAGGCCGAAACCAACACAAACCCCTGGTGTAAATTCACTGCATAGTACAAACCATGTTTACCATTATCGATCAGTAAAATATCTTTAATGTTAATTTCATCATACTTCAGGTTGCTGAATTGACTGATCCTCTCGAAATAAAAATTTTTGGCTGTAATTTCAATTTCCGGTGTTTCTACAAATTCCTGATTGTAGCCAATTGTTTGGAAACATATTAGCAAAAGTGCAAAAGAAAAATAGTGCTTCATCATAATA